>NZ_JAXKBY010000131.1:0-1783 GCF_036552745.1 Faecalicoccus sp. | reverse complement strand
ATAAAGGAGTTTAAAGCCCCCTGATTTTAACCGATTTTATAGCATTATCAAAAAAAACAGTGAGAGACAGAATTTTTTTCTGATGTTCTCACTGTTTTCATTTTTTTGGATTTTAAAATCTCCTATTTTTTCAGCGGCCTCGAAAACACCTTCTTTAAGCTGCTTTGGTCAAAATGCGAACCAACGGTAAAGCCTTGGCCGGACAATTGGTAACACCCAAATGACGATCCGGTTTTGTCGTTCCGTGATAATCGCTTCCACAGGAGATAAACGCTTTATACTTCTGAGCGATTCGAATGGCAGAAGCCATTGTTTCTTCACGAATATCCGGACTGAAGCATTCGATACCATCCATACCTAAACGCATGATTTCCTCAATCAGATCATCACTGATGGAATCCAGATGCCAGCTTGCCAAAATCGCAATACCTCCGGCTTCATGAATAGCTTGAATGATCTCTTTAGCTGCCGGATAGGTACAATGCACGTAACAAGGACCATTCTTACCAAATACATCCTTGCGAAAACGACGCATTGCTTCTTTTGGTTCATAAGCATCCACGTATTTTTTTACCAACGGCATTGAACGCACCTGCGCATTATTAAACACCATGTTTGTGATATCCGTTGGAGTAATCGTCTGAAATCTTGAATTCTCCATAATGGATCTTGTATCGATCTTTACCTTTGCCAGTTTTTCAAAACGCTGTACACGTTCGATCGACATCTTCTTTTCCCGCATCAAGGATTCTCTTTCCAGATCGTCAAAAATTTCATGAGACCAGTCGATGTAGTATCCCAAAATACGAATTCGGGTACTGCGATATTGTGCATCAATTTCCACACCCGGTATATACTGTATGCCATAAAGTGGTGCGAATCGACTGGCAGCCGCATTGGCTCTGGCACAGTTATGATCGGTGATCGATATTGTTTCCATGCCAAGCTGTTTGGCTTCTTTAAAGATTTCTTCGACATCATTCGATGCATCATCGCTATAATTTGAGCGAATATGTAAATCAATTGGTGTTACATCAGCTTTGATTTCTTCTTTTACTTCCTGTTCAAAACGAATATTGGTGATCGGTTCACGTACGGTAACGGTATTAAAGAACAGATCGACCAACGTCTGTTGACAAGGCGTCAATAAAGCTACCAGACCATTGACAAGCCACCATAATACGATACCAAAAGTCTGGAAGAAGAATCCGAAAACCATCAGTGGAATTCCAAAGCCGATCATCTGTCGAAAGATGACTTTTAAAGCCGATGCTTCTTCTTTGTTTTTCTTTACCAGCTTTAAATCGGTAAAGACATATCCGATCGACTGCCCTTTACAGCGGGCCGAAAATATCGGCAACAATAACACGCTGACAACAAACAACAAGGCATACATGATATAAAACAAAAGATCAAAGAAATTAGGTGGAATCAATCCACAAAGAATCAATAAAAACTCAATGACCCATATATATACCGGCAACAGGCATACATTGACATCCATTAAAAAGGCAAAAAAATGTGCCTGATAGTCTTCTAAATTACGCCTTAAATATTTGGCATGACGATATCCGCCGGAACGATACAGCTGTGATTTTTTCTGAAAATAGGCTGTTGTCAGATCTTTTAAACTATACTCTTTGATGACCATGGTTCTATCACAAACCTTTCTGTCTTTTATTATACAAAAATTCTCTATACAAAGAAAGGCAGAAAAAAAGATCGCTTAGGCGATCTCAGCTTGTTGACAAACTCGACAGGCTCTATATATTTAGATACCCGT
>NZ_JAXKBY010000130.1:0-1627 GCF_036552745.1 Faecalicoccus sp. | reverse complement strand
ATCCATAAACAAACCTTCGGATTGTTCAAATAAGGATCCCATAGGTTGTATAGATTTAATTTGTCCTTCTTTTGCACTTTTTGGACTTGGTGCACTGATTTCAATGACAACATCAGCCATCTTTCCTATCATCGATTCAGGATTGATTGTAATCAAAGCAAGCTTAGCACCGACCTCTTTGGCTTTTTGCGCATGATTAACTAAGCTTTTTGTTTCACCGGAGCCAGAACAAATCACTAAGATTCCGTCCTTTTTGATATTCGGTGTGCATGTTTCTCCTACAACATAAGATTTCTTTCCCATATGCATCAAACGCATCGCGAATCCTTTGACTTGAAATCCGCTTCGTCCTGCACCGGCACAGAAGATTTCATCAGCCTGATCCACAAGTTCAACAAACTGTTCTGCTTTTTTGACATCTATACTTAATAATGTATGCTGCAGTTCATTTAATACTGTTTTTGCATATTCGATTGTATTCATGATTTTAAATATCCTTTCATCTCTTTTGCCATTTTTGCTCGATTTTCGGCATTGCAGATGGCACCGCCAACCACAATTATGTCAGCACCTTCATTAACGATATCCTGAATGGTTTCCAGCTTTACGCCCCCGGCAACCGCACTTTTCGCATGATGAATAATTTTATTGACGATCTTTAATTCTTCTAATGGATCTTGTCCGGATTGTTGCACATCAAAAGCTGTATGAACACAAATATAATCGACACCCATTTCATCGATTTCTTTGGTTCTTGCGGCTAAATCATGGACATTGATCATATCGACCATGACTTTTCCATTATGATTTTTAGCGGATCGTACAACTCCCTGAATCGTTTCATCATGACTGACACCCAAAACAGTTACAATAGAAGCACCGGCTTCAAAACATTTATCGGCTTCAAATTCACCGGCATCCATGATTTTCGCATCGGCCAGGACTTCAATCTCCGGAAATCTTTTATGAATCTCTTTGACAGGCACCATTCCTTCTTCAATGATAAATGGAGTACCCACCTCAGCAATCTCTACACTTCCCTTTGTCTGTTCTAAAAGTTGAATACATTCCTCCAGGCTTAATGTATCCAAAGCAACCTGTAATTTCATCCTTATCATCTCCTTGTGTAAAGCGTACATCATTCATTCCCTTCTCTCAATAAAAAGATTGGTTTTAATCAAAATAAAGGGTAAAAAACTTGGTAATATAGTATAATTTATCGGAAAGCCAAGAATTAGGAGATAATATGTCAAAGAATAATGAAAAACGTAGAAATGAAATTTTGAAAAAATTGGAACAACAACCTTCCCTTCGCATCAAAGAACTTGCCGAATTTTTCCAGGTTACAACCGAGACCTTACGTAAAGATCTTTTTGTTTTAGAACAACGAGGCCAAGTGAATAAGACACATGGTTACGTGCATAGAAAAGATGGATACGATGAATTGCCCATTGAAGTAAAAGTCGAAGAAAATACAGAGTTAAAAGATCAAATTGCCCGAAAGGCCATTGAGTTTGTATCTGATTATTCTGTTGTATATTTAGATCCAGGCAGCACCACGCTTTCTGTTATGAAATGACAATTGTCAAGTGGAAATATTCACTTCTTTGATTATCGTCACTTTTTT
>NZ_JAXKBY010000129.1:0-8340 GCF_036552745.1 Faecalicoccus sp. | reverse complement strand
TATCGATATGACTAACGGCCATATTATATAACTTAAAAAATGTAGTAGCAATACTACAATTTTTGTCATGCCTTATTAGTAAAAAACTATCTAGACTTGATTGCCTGTATAGTTATAGTTGTCTTAACTTAATGACATTGGCTTGATGCCTCTTTTTTTGTTTGAGATTCATTTTGGGGAAGAATAAGACAACTGTGTATTGTCAAAGAAGGTACGAATATAAAACTAAAGCAAATTAATACAGATGCATATGAAACTTGGATCGAACAATTTGAGAACAGAAATTTTCTACAATCCAGTTATGAAGGAGAAAAGATAAAAAAAGATGGCTGGGATGTACGATATCTGGCCGGTATGGAAGAAAATACGATTCAAGTCTGTGCCATGGTTGCGATCAAACCTCTAATGAAGCTGTTTTGCTATGCCTATATTCCCAGAGGGCCTTTTTATACAAACAAGGAGAATCTCAAAGAATACTATAGATTACTGCAGAACTTGAAAAAAGAAAAATGTGTGTATTTGGAAACGGATCCCTATATTCCTTTGCGACAAAGAGATGAAAACGGACAGATCGTTGAAGGCGGATGGAATCATCAGGATGTTGTAGATCTTTATCAAGAAATGGGATTTGCGCATCTTCCACTAACGCAAGGATATGATATGACAAGACAGTGTCGCTGGATGTCAATCTTACATTTAGAAGGCCAAACAAAGGAACAAGTATTCAAGGCTTTTCCTTCCAAGACCAGACAAGATATCAAAAATGCCTTGAAGTATAATATCAAAGTACGAAAACTGGAAAAAGATGAGCTTTCCATTCTGCACGACCTGGTCAGTATGACCGGAGAGAGAAGACACTTTTCTTCTTTATCTCTGGAATATTATCAGGAACAATATGAATATTTTAAGGATAAGGCCCAGGCGTATTATGCTTATCTGGATATTGACGCATATGTAGAAAACATTCAACAAAGCATAGATAAAGAAAAACAGGTAATTGAACAGGCTAAACAGAGACTGCAGGAAAACCCTCATTCTAAAAATTCACAGAATCGTTTGCACACCGCTACTTTACATTTAGAATCTTTGTATAAACGCCAGGAAGAGGCTGTACTTTTACAGAAAGAACATGGACATGAATTAGGATTGGCGGCAGCTATGTACATTTTTTATGGAAAAGAAGTGGTATATTTGATGAGTGGCTCCAATGATGCTTATAAGAAGTTTAAAGCGCCTTATGCTCTGCAGTGGACAATGATCCAAAAGGCAATTGAAGAAGGCTATACAGAGTATAATTTTTACGGCATCAGTGGATTGTTTGAGCCGGGTCAGGAAGGCTATGAGGTCTTTGATTTTAAACGAGGCTTCAATGCGGTCGTAGTCGAACTGGTAGGAAACTTTATTTTACCATTGCATACGATACTTTTTAATGTATATAAGAAAAAGAATCATTTGGATATTTAAAAGGACAGATTGCTCTGTCCTTATTTTTGTATGGCACTGTCAATGTAGCCGGCTTTGTTGCTGTCTAAGTCTTCCGGATTTCCAAAGCCATACCAGACCATGTATCCTTCATAACCGGAATCGTTGATTCCTTTGATCTGGGCTTTGATCTGATCTGGCGTTAAGTCTCCATATGCCTGTATCCAGGAACGATAGACAGGTGGATTCTCCAACTCTTTCATTTCTTTGTCTGCCAGACGAGTATATTCTTCCAATACCTTTCCAGGATCACTGCCAGGATCTTCGATTCCCATCGCTCCGGCAGAGAAATGATCGGAATAAGGCATCGGGCAGATTACATCAACACTGTTGGCAATCGCAAGATAAAACTGTCCGATATCCTGATCATCCTGTGCGACCAAAGGCCAGGCGAAGACATCGGCAGCCACATAGACATGGTAGGGCTCCAGTTCTTCCTTGGCATACTGTAAAAAGCCTTGTAAGGCAGCAGTCTTACTTTCATCATAGGTGTTTTTTAAGTCAATGGAATCCATGCTTGCACTCAATCCATCCGGAAAACGAACGTAGTCAAATTGAATTTCGTTGACACCGCAATCCGCCACTTCTTTGGCAATGGCTACATTGTACATCCAGGCTTTACGAGAATATGCACTTGGCCAATACTCATCGTTGTGAACAATGAGATTTCCGCTGTTGTCGGTAATAGATTCTTTACTGTTTTGTAAGGCAAATATTTGATCCTTAAAGGTTACGATACGACCAATAATGTAATAACCCTGATCCTGAAATTCCTTAATGAGATCTTTTAATTCATCCATAGAAGCTAATACATTGGATTTTGCCTGCTTTGGATCGTTTAAATATTCATCTGCCGCTTTTGAATCATACCACAGGTAGCCGGCATCTCCTTTTAATTCCACAACATAGGCATTGACACCGGTCTCTTTATTCAAGTTTAAATAATATTCTTTATTCTGGATCATATTCTCTAATGAGATATGAACCGCATTGCAGTTGGTCAATAATGAATTGTCTTCATACTTGGCAGTTTGCGTTGGCTTATAATCGATTTGGTCGATATAGGCATCCTTAGAGTATCCTTCACCATAATATTCATCCCAATAGGTTGAATATGTTATATCTGTATTCCAGTTTTTTGTAGATAAATCTTTATCGGTTTCTACGTATTTTCCGTTCAACCAATATTTCTTTCCGTCTTTTTCTATTTGATACCATCGAATTTCTCCGGTCGTTTGATCAAGATCGTCAAGATCTACCTTTGTGACCTGAACACTTTCTCCTTTTTTTACGATTTCATCGCATAAAGGACCATCTTTTTTCTCACGCAGATTGATCAATCGTCTTGGATAGACAGTATCAATCTGGATGCATTCCTCCAATGTGTTTTTTAAATAACGGTTATCCAGGGAGATTTGCATGCCTTCATACTGGAAAGTAGATTCCTTTTCTTTTTTCTCGGACAGGCGAACTGCTGTACCGCGAGGAATTCTGAATTTCTTTTCGGCAGCTTCACCGTCAACGATATAAGGTACGCTGACTTGCAGCGTGTTTTCTTTGCTGTAGATATAGCGGATAGGATGGATCGCATTATAGAGGCCTGAGGAAATCGCTGTGATACAGGATACCAAAAAAACAGCGGCAATCAATGCTCCACCGATCCGAATCAGGGCACCGGCTCTAAGTTTTCTCTTTTTCATCAGAAGAACAATATCATAATTGGTAAAAAAAAGTCAATTTTGGTCCAAAATCCACAACTTATCCCCACTTTTTGATGGAAATATACGATAAAGTCTGCCCGATCAAGGCGCCACATGTATCAATCATGACATCGGTAAACTGCGCAGATCGTCCGGCGATAAAAAACTGATGAAATTCATCGCTGCAGGCATAGAGAAAACAAAGCATTAGACTCAATCCAAAAGCCCATTTGGAATGAGGTTCTTTAAAAGAGCGATATACACAAAAGCCTAAAACCATATAAATGGTAAAATGAGCCAGCTTGCGAATCAAGAAACGGGCTGTATCTTCCTGCAGAAATGGAAGCAGGAATAAAAAGGAATCGCTTTGCAGGGTAGATTGACTGGCATTTCTGCCGGAAAACCAGAAGATCAATAAGGCAATTGCCAAACTGGCCCATCGCCATTTAATGTGCTTTGACATGTTGAAGAAGCAGCAGATTTCGGGCTTTTAAATAATCGCTGTCGCAAAAACGATTGATGGTTTTGATTGTATGAAACTCAAAGTATTTTTGAAGATCGGCATCATCAATGATGATATAGGAATCGATATGATGTTTATCAATATATTCCTGTATGACTTGAAAACGAGGTGTGGATTTTCGCGTTGTACCGATAAATGCCTGTTCCAGATGCAGGATCTTAAAAAGATAATAAAGCTCATGCTTAGAATAAATTAATCGCCAGGAGCTTGTTAAAACGATACGGGCATCAAATTCATCCACCAGATTCTTTAAAAGGGTGCAGGCATTTTGATCAAAGCCATAATAAACAAGGTTGGTAAAATAAATATTCAATTTTAAAAATTCAGGATCATGATAGAGTTTGGCCAGTTCTTGATTTAAATGATGATCAAGAGCAGAACTGTTACTGGTTTTTAAGGGATGTAATACTCCGTCAATGTCCAAAAAGATAATAGGATGCATAGACTCCTCCTGCCCTTATTGTACAAAATACAAAAGTCAGGGACAAGATATGATACAATGAAAGACAAAAGGAGGCTTCCTTATGAAACAAAAAGTTGTTCTGGTCACCGGTATGTCAGGTGCCGGAAAATCCAGTGCCATGAATGCTTTGGAAGATATGGGATATTATTGTATCGATAACTTTCCAAAAGAGCTTTTACCAAATTTAGAAACATTACTGGAAAAAGAAGATCATTATCAGTATGTTGCGTTATCTGTTAGTGCCATCGATTATTTAGATTTTGTGACGTATTTTAAAAATATGCCGGAACCTGTATCTATCGTTTTTCTGGATTGCAGTGATGAAGAGCTGCTGCTTCGTTATCGTTTTACCCGACGACATCATCCGATGATTGCCATAGGCAAAGCGACAACAATCGAAGAAGCTATCGAAATGGAAAGAGATTTATTTGATCATTTACAAGATAGTGCTCCGGATATGATCCATATTGATACGACAAAGATCACACCGACATCTTTGGCTAGTCGCATTCGTCATCGCTTTAAGATGCAGGAAAAAAGTCAGTTTACCTTGACGTTTCAATCGTTTGGCTTTAAACATGGTGTTCCTCTAGATGCAGATATGGTCATCGATGTACGTTTTTTGCCCAACCCGTTTTATGAACCCGAGTTGCGGGATAAGACCGGTAATCAAAAAGAAGTCTATAACTATGTCATGGAGAAGCCGGAAACTCAGGATTTTATCGTTCGGTTAAAAAATTACACAGATTTTGTTTTTGAAAGCTATGATCACCAAAATAAAAACCATATGATCGTTGCGATAGGCTGTACCGGTGGACAGCATCGTTCCGTATCCATATGTAACTGGTTATATGATATATATAAGGATACGTATCGTTGTTTTAAATCCCATCGGGATATAGGAGTGGATGAAGAATGAAAAATATCGTAGTCATTGGTGGTGGAACCGGACTTTCCAGCATGCTTATGGGAATGAAAAGTATTCAGAATGCCAATATTACCGCTATTGTAACGGTGGCGGATGATGGCGGAAGTACCGGTCGTATCCGAGATATTTATAATGTACCGGCAGTCGGGGATATCCGTCATGTGCTTTGTGCGATGGCACAGGATGATGAAAATCACTTGTTCAGCGATCTGATGAATTATCGATTTGAAGGGGATAAAGATATTGGTGGGCATAATCTGGGAAACTTGATCTTTTTAGCTTTGATGAATCTGACAGGTTCTTTTATTGGTGCCATTCAGGCCATCAGCAAGGTTTTGAAGGTTAAAGGAACGATCGTACCCAGTACACTGGATATTGTAACCTTGTATGCGATGATGAAGGATGGAACGCTGGTCCGGGGAGAAAAAAACATTCCTACATTGGATAACAGTATCGATCACGTGTTTTATCAAAAGAAAGTCACTCCGTATTTGCCGGCCATTCAAGCCATTGAAAATGCGGATATTCTAATTTACGGGATTGGTTCGCTATATACATCGATCATGCCCAATTTGATCATAAAAGAGATTTCAGAGGCAATTCAAAGAACGACATGTCCGCATATTTATTTCTGTAATGCGATGTCACAGCCTGGAGAAACGGATAACTACAGCATGGAAGATCACATCCGTGCTATTGAAAAACATGCGTTTAAAAATCCGGTGGATCTTGTCGTGGTTGATCAAAGTTATATCCCACAATCCATTCTGGATAAGTATGCGCATATGAACTCATATCCGATTCAGGTGCAGGAAAAGGAGCATTCGTATCAGATTTTAAAACGAAACATGATTTATTTTGATGAAAAGGGGCGTATTCGTCATGATCCCAAAGCTGTTCGGGAAGTCGTAGAAGAAATTTTAAAGGCTCTTTAGAATACAATTAAAAATCTCATGGTATAATAACTAGCGCAAAAAAAGGAGGTTTGGCATGTCATTTACAAGCGAGGTAAAAAAACAGATCTGTGATGATGTACTGGATACAAGTGCTGCCAAAGCACAGCTTTGTGCTCTGTTACAAATGCGGGCCTCTTTGCATATGAACTGGCAGGGGATGTACTTATCGTTTCAAACCGAAAATGCGACGATTGCCAAGCATGTCTTTCAAAGAATGAAAGAGTTGTATCAGGTGGATCCTCGTCTTTCTGTTCTGCGAAAAATGCAGTTAAAAAAGAACAATGTCTATCGTATTCAAGTCTATGACAAGGCGCAGACAATTCTCTCGGATCTAAAGATTTTGACGGAAAGTGGCCTGCATTTTGCACCACCGATCCAATATACACGTTCAGAGAAAAACGCTCGTGCCTATCTTCAGGGATGTTTTTTAGCCGGTGGCAGCATCAACGATCCTAAAACGACAAATTATCATTGTGAGATCAGTACACATGAAGAACAGATGGCCCAAAGCATTCAAAAGATGATGCAGCGATTTTATTTGCCGGCCAAGACCATACGCCGAAAGAATGCGTATATCGTCTATCTAAAAGCCGGTGACAAAATTGCCGATTTCTTAAAGCTCTGTAACGCATCCCAGGCTTTGTTCGACTTTGAGGATTCACGAATTCAGCGTGATTTCTACAACAATTTAAAGCGTCTGGATAATTGTGAGCTGGCTAATGAAATGAAGGCGTTAAAAGCAGGAAAAAAACAGTTGGATTATATATATGCATTGGAACAAAATGAGAATAAGGTTGAGATTTCTTCCAAGATACGACATGTGATGGAAATACGGAAGAAATTCCCGGAAGCCAGTATGAATGAGCTGTGTGAACAATGTTATCTGGCGTATGGTGAGATCATTTCCAAATCGGGGATGAAGCATCGTCTGGGAAAAATCAAAGAAATGGCAAAGCCGTTTTTGGAGGATGCAGATGCGTAAACTAGGATGGATTATGATGTGTCTGTTGGTATTGACGGGTTGTTCTGGTCCCTTGCTGCAAAGACAGACATTTACGGTTGAATTAGGGCAGGATATTTATGCCAATGCGGCCTTATATATTAAGAATGCGCAAAATTATCCAACGGATGACTGGGAAGTGGAGGCCAAAAGCTCCGGTGTTGTGAAGGCACAAAATCGTTTTACTTCCGAGAATATGGATTATCTGGTGGTTGGAGTGTATGATTTTGTGATCCATGCGGGAAATCGGGATATCGATTTTTCCATTTCCGTAAAAGATACGCAACCGCCAACGATATTATCCTGTCCGACAGAAATCGATATTTCGGCAGGACAAAGCATAGATTGGTCGGCTTATATCAAAGCCAGTGATTTAAGTGGAGTTTCATTTTCAACGACATCGGATTTTAATGCTTCAGCTGCCGGATCGCAGGATGTATCAGTACGCGTATCCGATCGTTTTGGCAATGCGGTAACACGAGAAGTCCATGTCAATGTAACATAAGGAGATAGAGATGTATTTAGAAATGTTTTTAGGATTGGTAATTCCTTTTTTGGGAACGATGTTGGGAGCAGCGGTCGTTTTCTTCTTAAAAAAAGGTGTGCCGCCACTGATTGAAAAATTTATGCTTGGCTTTGCGGCCGGTGTTATGATCGCAGCCAGTGTCTTCAGCTTATTATTGCCGGCGATGGAAGAAGTTGAACGCCTACATCAAAGCAGCTGGCTGGTGACATCCGTTGGTTTTTTGTTGGGAATCTTCTTTTTATTGGTGTTAGATGAAGTAATACCGCATATACATGTAGATTCGGATCAGGAAGAAGGAATCCATACTTCCTGGAAGAAAACTACAAAGCTATTCTTTGCGATGACATTGCATAATATTCCCGAAGGGATGTCATTAGGCATCGTTTTTGCCGGATTATACAGTGCCGATACGGCCTTGACCATTGAAGGGGCTTTGGCGCTTTCAATGGGAATTGCCATTCAAAACTTTCCGGAAGGAGCCGTTATATCTTTGCCGTTACATTCACAGGGAATGTCCAGGATGAAATCATTTCTTTTAGGAACCGCTTCGGGCATCGTAGAACCGATTGGTGCGTTTTTGACGATCTTGTTTTCGGCGGTCTTGCAGCCGGTTTTGCCCTGGTTGTTAGCGTTTGCGGCCGGAGCTATGGTCTATGTCTGTGTAGAGGAGCTGATTCCGCAATCCCAGCACGGGCAGCATTCGAATATTGCCACGATTGCCTTTGCGATTGGTTTTGCCTGCATGATGATCCTGGATACGGC
>NZ_JAXKBY010000128.1:0-8621 GCF_036552745.1 Faecalicoccus sp. | reverse complement strand
ATTGAGTTTACGGGTATAGAAACCTTTTGAATGCATTCTTGAACCGCAACGGGGGCAGTACATCGGTTCCAGTTTCTTTTGGATATGCAGATATTTATTTTCATCGACCAATTCACAATCTGTAATGGTAAAAGAATCATCTTCTTGAATATCAAGAAGAGCCAAAAGCTTAGAAATAGAAATATTTTCGTTATTGTTTATTCATATACCTCCTGTTTAAAGACAATGAACATAACGAAATCATTATATACAGTAAGGATTCAATCATAAAAAAAGAGAAAGAATTCAGGACGGCAATAACGATGGTATCCAGTCCCCTAAATTCGTTTCTCTTTACATCCCCCTAATTTGTCCCCTAGATTCTAGCCTCCTAGAAAATTTGGATACCCTATTTTACATGTTCCAGGTATTGAAATGTCTTTATCGAATAGTGTTTTCTTTATAAAGAATCAATATCCTAATTCTTCACCTACAAGAATGACAGAAATTCTATCCGCCTGTCCGCTTCTTCTGGTCACCAAAACTTGATTACAGATGCAGTCGGGTGCCAGGCAATCCATGCATCGTCCTACTTTAGCGCAAGGTGTATCTTTATGAAGTCTAGTGGTGTTTGGCGGTGTTGCCATATTACGGACACGCTTTATGCCACTTTTTATATCGGATACAACCTTATTCATACCGGCAACGATCAATACATGCTCCGGTCCATAACATAGATAACAGATGCGGTTTGCTCTTCCGTCAATATTGATCAATTCTCCATCTAAAGTGATCGCATTGGTACTCATTAAAAAATAATCCGCCAGAAATATCTTAGAAGCCTGTTCTTTTGGATCACCTTGTGTTCGATCGATGGCAGTATAATCACCTTGTTTAATCGCCTCCAAAAGTCCGATTTCTTCTAAAGTCATAGAACCGCCCCAGCCAATTGCGCTTTTAGCCGGTATCAGCTGTAACGCTTTTTGCAGAGTTTCTTCTTTTGTAGCACAATAGTAGCCCTGCATATTGCGTTTGCTTAAATTTTTGATGATGGTTTGTGCTGTATTTTGAAAAGATAGTTGTTTAGGATTCATGATTCTACCTCCTTGTTCTATTGATATTATAGCGCATCATTTGACTTGATACATACCCTATATAGGTATATAATTCTGACAAGAGGTGATGAAAATGATAGAAAATACAGAACATAAAAAACATACACCGCGATCCCAGGCGGAAGTGAAAATGTTAAAAAATCGTCTGCATCGTATGATGGGGCAACTCACAGGTATTGAAAAAATGTTAGATGAAGGACGCTACTGTGGAGATATTTTGATTCAGGTTTCGGCATTGGAGAGTGCCTTACAGTCTTTAGGCTATTTGATCCTTCATGATCATCTGGAAACTTGTGTGCGAGAAAAAGTACAGGAGGAAGATCCGGAGGTCATGGAAGAAGTCATGATGTTAGTTAAAAAATTGAAATAGAGGGATGTCGATGAAAAAACAGTTTGATGTGACAGGAATGACATGTTCAGCTTGCCAGGCCAATGTCACAAAGGCCGTTTCCAAGCTGGATGGAGTGGATCATGTAGATGTTTCTTTATTATCAAACTCTATGCGTGTGGAATATGATGAAACAAAAACGGATGCTGCAGCGATTTGTGATGCGGTGGAACGTGCCGGATATGTGGCAAGAGAAAAAGGGGCAAAACAAGAGAATACATCATTTAAAGAAGAGTGGGATCAAAAAAGAGTGGATGCGAAAAAAGAACAAGACGCTTCGTTTCATCGACTTTTGGTTTCAATTCTTTTATTGATCCCCTTGATGTTGATTGCGATGGGGCCGATGCTTGGACTGCCTATTTTGTCCGGTGAAGAAAATGCGATGATTTCCGGCTTGAGTCAGGTGTTAATTTCTATGTTGATCTTATGCATTCAAAGACATTTCTTCATTCATGGTTTTAAGTCTTTGTTTCATAAGGCACCGAATATGGACAGCTTGGTCGCCATTGGTTCCGGGGCCAGCTTTGTGTATGGATTATACGCTTTATATCGTATGGCTTATGGATTTGGACATAGTGATATGATGATGGTACATCATTCCATGCATGCGTTGTATTTTGAGTCGGCTGCCATGATCGTTACGTTAGTAAGTGTAGGAAAATATTTGGAATCTCGATCAAAGCGAAAAACGGGCGATGCGTTGGATAAGTTGATGGATCTAAGTCCAAAAAATGCATGTGTGATTCGCAATGGCAAAGAAAAGATGATCTTAGCCAGTGAACTGATGCCACATGATCATGTTGTCATTCGTCCGGGAGATCGAGTTCCGGCAGATGGTACGATTCTTTCCGGTAATGGAGTCTTGGATCAAAGTGCTATCACCGGAGAAAGTGTACCGGTGGATAAAGAAGTTGGAGATACAGTTATATCAGCCACTTTGAATCAGAATGGTTCTTTTATCTTTGAAGCAACTAAGGTCGGACAAGATACGACATTGGCACAAATCATTAAGCTGGTGGATGAAGCCGGAAACTCCAAAGCACCGATTGCTCGTGTGGCGGATAAAGTTAGCGGAATCTTTGTTCCCATCGTGATTGGTATTGCGATCGTCACAGGAATCGTATGGATTCTTGCGGGCCAAACTTTTGAGTTTGCCTTGTCTAATGCGGTAGCCGTTCTAGTAATCAGTTGTCCATGTGTTCTGGGGTTGGCAACACCGGTTGCCATTATGGTATCGACCGGGAAAGCGGCAGAGTATGGTATTTTGATCAAAAATGCAGCAGCTTTGGAAAATATGGCTTATATGGATACGATCGTATTAGATAAGACCGGGACGATTACCAGTGGAAAGCCTAGTGTGCAACAAGTTGTGACCGATTTGGATCAAAGGCAGTTTCTAGCTTTAGCAGCCAGTTTGGAAGTAGGCAGCGGACATCCTTTGGCCAAATCTGTAGTCGACTATGCCCAGGAAAATAAAGTTGATTTACTGCCGATTGATCAGTTTGAATCCATCAGTGGCAAAGGAATCAAAGGTGTGGTACAGGGAAAGCATCTATTGGCCGGCAACTATAAATTCTGTAAGGAACAAGGTGTTGTGTTTACAGATGAAATCGTACATGCGATTGAAGAAGCCGCCGGTAAGGGCTGGACACCATTGATCTTTGTACAGGAACAAAAGGTGATCGGTTGGATCAATGTAGCCGATACGATCAAGGAAACAAGTAAGGCCGCCATTCAAGCATTCAAAGAAAAAGGAATGCATGTGGTGATGTTGACGGGTGATAATCAGAAAACAGCTCAGACAATTGCCAAAGAGCTGTTGGTGGATGAAGTAATTAGTGATGTGTTGCCAACCGATAAGGAAAATGTCATTCGCACTCTGCAAGGACAGGGGCGCAAGGTCATCATGGTTGGTGATGGTATTAACGATGCACCGGCATTGATGCGGGCAGATATCGGTATTGCGATTGGTAATGGTACGGATATTGCGATTGACAGTGCCGATGTTGTATTGATGAAAAGCTCTTTACTGGATGTCAATACAGCCATCGATTTAAGCAGAAAAACGATTCGAAATATTCACATGAATCTGTCCTGGGCATTTTTCTATAATGCGTTAGGAATCCCATTAGCTGCCGGTATTTTCTATCCGTTCTTTGGATGGCTTTTATCGCCGATGATCGGAAGTGCGGCCATGTCGCTCAGCTCTGTTTGTGTATGTACCAATGCCTTACGTTTACGTTGGTTTAAACCAGAAATTGTAATGGAAATTCAAGAAACAAAACAACAAGAAAAGAAAGTAGAGGAAGAAAAAATGACAAAAACAATGAAAATTGAAGGAATGATGTGCCAACATTGTGTAGCTCATGTAAAAAAAGCTTTGGAGGATGTAAACGGTGTTACCAAAGCGGTTGTAGATTTGGAGAGTGGATCGGCTAAGATCGAAATGGAAACCGATGTAAAAGAGGATATTCTGAAAAAAGCGGTTGAAGATGCAGGATATACACCTGTATCAGTAGAGTAAGAATGATAAAGAGAATCTTCTTGATTTATTCGAGCAAGATTCTTTTTTTGTGAGAAATTTGATGTTTCAAAAGCGGATTACACCATCGATTCTTTATCAGAAATCATGAGTTTTATATAGTGCATACATATAAGAACAGGTAAGTACAAGCTCACTTTTTGTCATTCTTTGACTCATAATATTTATAAATTTATAAATATGTAAATAAATGAACTACATTTATATTATGTAAATATACATAGCTGTACAAAGTTAAAAAAAACCTGTTTTTCTTACCCCAAAATGGCTTATAATGTGTTAGAATTGACGTATTGAAAGGGGTTACAAAATATGGACAGAAAGGCAGGCCTTCTATGTCCGTTGTTTTCTGTGCCGGGAAATCAGGGCATTGGAGACTTTGGGGCAAAGACATTAAAAATGATCGATTGTATCGTGGAAGCTGGATATAAGATATGGCAGATGTTGCCGTTACAGGTGACGGGATTTACGCATTCACCATATCAGACACTTTCCAGTTTTGCCGGCGATCCTATCTATATCAACATTGACCGTTTGAGTGAGTGGGGACTTTTGACCCAAAGCTCGGTGATCAATTGTAATAAGTTTAAAAATTTTGTGGATTATCCACAAGTAAAAGAATTTAAAGAAAAATATTTTGAACGTGCCTACAAAGCCTTTAAGAAAAATATAGATTTGTTTCAAAGTGAATATGATTTGTTCTTAAAAGAAGCCTTTTGGCTGGATGACTGGGTAACTTACCAATTATTTCATGAACTTCATGAGGGAGCTTCCTGGAATGAATGGGATGAAGAATACCGCAATTTCTTAGAGGAACATGATATTGATCTGGAAGATTATCAAGATCAAATGGACTATTATCGCTTTTTACAGTTTGTCTTTTATAAACAATTTCAGGAAGTTGTTGACTATGCCCATCAAAAAGGATTAGAGATCATGGGAGATATTCCTTTTTATGTCGATTATGACAGTGCCGATGTATGGGGCAATAAGGAGTATTTTTTGTTGGATAAAGATGGCAAGCCGGAATTTGTGGCAGGTTGTCCACCGGATTATTTCAGCGAGACAGGGCAACGATGGGGTATGCCAATCTATGATTTTGAGGCACAGGAAAAAGATGGCTTTAAATTCTGGTGTGACAGAGTTCGATGGACTGCTCGATACTTTGATAAAGTACGAATCGATCATTTCCGTGCTTTTGATACATATTGGAAGATCCCGGTTTCCTGTCCGACGGCGATTGAAGGAGAATGGGTGCTGGGGCCGGCCCAAAAGCTTTTGGATGCGATCAAAAAGGCATGTCCAAATGTAG
The DNA here is from genome assembly GCF_036552745.1 of Faecalicoccus sp. Lineage (NCBI taxonomy): Bacteria > Bacillati > Bacillota > Erysipelotrichia > Erysipelotrichales > Erysipelotrichaceae > Faecalicoccus > Faecalicoccus sp. The sequence continues at coordinate 3,285 of NZ_JAXKBY010000128.1, read as the reverse complement.
AATTGATTGCCGAGGATCTGGGCATTATTCGAAAAGAAGTGACCGAGCTGGCTGAAGCTAATCATATTCCGGGTATGGAAGTTTTGTTGTTTAAAATGGAATCCAAGCTATTAAGAAAACCATTGCCAGAGCATAAGGTCGTTTATACCGGAACGCATGATAATGGAACGATTATGGAAGAATATGGAAAATATGATTCGAATCGTCGCATCAGTTTACGCCGCTTCTTTAAGAAAAGAGGCTATACGGAACGGGCGTTTTATGACATTGTTTGTCATTATGCGCTGGATACAAAAGCAGATCTTGCGATCTTACCGATTTGGGATATTTGCGGCTATAAAGAAGAAGCCAGGATCAACCTTCCGGGAACGGTCAGTGATCATAACTGGACATGGAAACTAAAAGATTTTAAGACATTTCCACAGGAGCTTTTAAAAACAAAGCCATGGATCATCGATGCAGGTCGCTAGATCTGTGTCTTTTTTATGAAAGGATGTTCGTATGTTACAAATTAAAAATGCACATGTATATGCACCACAAGATAAAGGCATCCAGGATGTATGGATCGCCGGTGGAAAAATTGAAGTGGTAAGTAAGACTCTACCGATCATAGATGGTATAGATTGTATCGATGCGACCGGTAAAATACTAACGCCCGGACTGATCGATCGTCATGTACATATCACCGGAGGCGGTGGTGAAGGTGGCTTTTGTACACAGGCACCGGCAGTGACGGCATCCCGTTTGATTCACGGTGGATTAACGACAGTCGTTGGCCTTTTAGGAACCGATGGGATCACACGAAGTGTCGAGAATCTAGTTGCCAAGGCAAAGGGCTTAAAGGATCAGGGGATATCTGTCTATTGTATGACAGGTGCTTACGGATATCCCAGCATTACGATTACAGATTCGGTTCAAAAAGATATTGTATTTGTTGAAGAAATCATCGGCTGCAAACTGGCCTTATCCGATCATCGATCCAGTCATGTTACGTTTGAAGAATTGATGCATCTGGCAAGTGATGTTCGCGTGGCGGGCATGTTGTCAAAAAAAGCCGGGATTTTGACACTGCATTTAGGCGATGAGAAACAAGGCTTACAAATGGTAATGGATATTCTGGATCAAACAGAGATTCCTATTAAGACATTTCAACCGACGCATGTCAATCGTAATCCCGCCTTACTACAACAAGCCATCAGTTTTGCGAAAAGAGGGGGAACGATCGATATCACTTGCGATTCTACAGAAGGTGTATATCAGGCATTGATGAAAATTAAGGAAGAAGGTGTCTGTATGGATCAGGTGACTTTGAGTTCTGATGGCCAGGGCAGCTGGTCAAAATATGATGCCCGGGGAAATCTTTTACAAATCGGCGTATCGGATGTCGATACGATATATAAACAGATCGTCTATCTGGTCAAACAGAAAAACTGGTCCATGGAGGATGCCTTGGCGTTAGGATGTCGTAATGTTGCCAAAGCATTAGAGCTTTATCCAAAAAAAGGCGTGATTCAAAAGGGCAGTGATGCCGATCTTCTGTTGTGGGATAAAGATTTAAACTTAGATACAGTGATTGCACAGGGCAATATTGTGATGAAAAATGGAAAATTATTGACCAAAGAGATGTTTTAGATCAACTGTTAGAGAAAACTAATCTTTTTGTTGTTCAAACAACGTGATTTATATTCTAGTTCTCCTATAATATGAATAAGAATACAAGGAGAATATTTATGGACAAGAAAATTGATTTACAGAAAAGTGTATTTGAAATCTGTACGCAATATCCGGAAGTAAAGGATATTTTATTTCGACTGGGATTTACCGAGATTACTAAACCAACTGCCATGCAGACGGCAGGACGTGTCATGACACTTTTAAATGGCGCCAAAATCAAAGGGATTGATTTAAAGTTGATCGTTGATGCTTTACAGAAAGCCGGCTTTGAAGTAGAAGGTTATGTGGATCGTCAGGCTTTATTAAAAAGTTATATCCAACGATTGAATGAAGGAGAAGACTTAGAAAGTGTACGTGCTGACTTTGTGCACAACTTTAAAGAAGTGGATGCTTCTGAAATCATGCAGGCCGAGCAGGAAATGATCATGTCCGGTGTGCCTTACTGGGAAGTGCAGCAGCTTTGTGATGTACATTCCGCTCTGTTTCACGGAGCGACAAGACAGGAAAAAATCGATCAGGCCGAACAAGCGGTAGAGGATTCGCTACATCACCAAAAGGCGGATACACTGATTGCCATTCCCGGTCATCCTCTTTCTACGTTTGCCTTAGAAAATGTCTATATTGACAAGCTTTTAGAAAAGGCACAGGAACAGATAGAAAATGCCAAAGAAACCTTGGAGTTGTTGAACCAGCTTCGAGATATCTCCATTCACTATGCGAAAAAGGGAGATCTTTTATATCCATTATTAAAGGTGCGTTATGGTATATCAGGTCCATCAGATGTCATGTGGGGTGTGGATGATGAAATTCGTGATCAGCTTCGCCGTTTAGCTAAAAATCCAACGATGGATGCGGATTGGAAAGAAACGTATCTAAACACCATTCAAAGAGCGCAGGAGATGATCTATAAAGAAAACAATATTTTATTTTCTTTATGTGCCGAAAACTTCACAAAAGATGAATGGGAGCAGATTTATAAAGATTCATTAGGCTATGAACCATGTCTTATGGATACCATCCCGGTTTGGGAAGAAGCTCGAACAAAACAGGGGGAAATGAAGTTACAGGATCAGGAAATCATTTTACCGAGTGGGCATATGAATCCAAAACAACTGCAAGCGTTATTGAATACGATCCCTATGGAAATTTCCTTTGTCGATGAACAAAATATCAATCGGTATTTTAATGAAGGTTATAAATTGTTTAAACGACCGAATATGGCAATCGATCGAGAAGTTTTTTCTTGCCACCCGCCTAAAATCGAACCGATGGTTCGTAAGATCATCGATGATTTCAGAAATGGAAGAAAAGATTCGGTCGATGTATGGATGGAAAAGATGGGCAAAACGGTACTGGTACGATATATGGCCATTCGTGATGCGAACGGAGACTATGTTGGAACCGGAGAATTTGTACAGGAAATGGATTTTGCCAAAGAACATTTTTTAAAACAGACGAAGTAAAAGAAAACGCTATACCGACAATTTGGTGATATGGCATAAATAATGTCAAATTAGATTTTATATTGTAGTCAGAAAAGAGGTATTCTTTATGACTACAAATACTCAATCATTTTTAACCAAACATGTAACTTTCCATTTGATGGATTAT
>NZ_JAXKBY010000127.1:0-8692 GCF_036552745.1 Faecalicoccus sp. | reverse complement strand
GTTCATGTCCAAACATCAATGCCTGTAACATATCTTCTTCACTGACCTCTTTGGCCCCGGCTTCCACCATGTTCAAAGCCTGACTGGTACCGGCAACCGTTAGATCGATATCGCTGGCAGCTGCCTGTTCAACGGTTGGGTTACAAATCAGTTCCCCGTTGACACGACCGACTTTTACACCGGCAATCGGGCCGTTAAATGGAATATCACTGATGCACAAGGCAAGGCTGGCACCAAACATAGCCGACATTTCCGGTGAATAATCCTGATCCACACTTAAAACCGTATTCACGACCTGTACTTCATTACGGAATCCTTCCGCAAACAAAGGACGAATCGGACGGTCGATCATACGAGCCGTTAAAGTCGCGTGCTCACTGGGACGTCCTTCTCTTCGTAAAAAACCTCCCGGTATCTTCCCTACGGAGTATAACTTTTCTTCAAAACTTACTGTTAGCGGAAAGAAATCGATTCCTTCCTTTGCCTGATTCGATGCACAAGCGGTTGATAACGTAACGGTATCTCCGTAACGCACGATGACAGCACCATCTGCCTGCTTGGCAATCTCACCAGTTTCCACTGTGATCCCCCGACCACAGAAATCCAAATGAAACTCTTGTTTCGCCATATTTTACCTCTCTTTATACCGATTGTTAGTGTAACATAATCGGACAACAAAAAAAAGTAATCTTTCGATTACTTTCTCAGACCTAAACGAGCGATCAAAGATTTATAACGTTCCAAATCTTTGTTCTTCAAATATGCCAACATATTTTTACGACGACCAACCATTTTCATCAAACCTCTTTGAGAATGATAATCATGTTTGTGTTCCTTGAAGTGTTCTGTCAAACGGTTGATCTGTGCTGTCAATACCGCAATCTGAACTTCCGGAGAACCTGTATCTCCTTCATGTGTGGCGTATTCTTTCATAATAGCCTGTTTTTCTGCTTTTAATAACATCTTTTTCTTCCTCCTGTATTGTGTTCTAATGATCCAGGAATAAGGTCGGAAGTCTCCTTGTTCTTAGACCAAAAGCACAAATACTATATCAATTTACATCGAGGAAATCAACTAAAATCGTATTTAAAATCTCCATTCCCTTTGGTGTCGGTTTTAAATACGGTTTTTCATAAACAAGATATTCCGGCATGTATTTTCGTAATACATTTTGATAGATCGTATGAAAATCCTTTTGATACTTTTTTTGCCATTGGTCAACATTTAATCCAAAACTCGTTCGCAATGCCATCATGATCGCATCAAAAGCATTGTCCTCTTCCAAATAAACAGGATTGGGGCCTTCTTTTAAATACGTCTGCATATCCTTTGTATTTTCATACAACAACCCATTTTCTTTACCGGATGCACCACAGCCAATACCATAAAAATCCTGATCCGACCAATAATGAAGATTATGTCGAGAATAGGCTTTCTCTTTGGCAAAGCTGCTGATTTCATAATGTTCAAATCCATGTTCAATACACGCCGAAACGATGGTTTCATACATATCCGCTTCCAAATCTTCATCACAGGGCATAATATGCCGTTTTCCAAAAACAGAATTTTCTTCAATCTGTAAAGAATAGATGGAAAGATGCGTTATATCTAAGGCAAACGCATGGGCCAGATCCTCTTTCACATCCTCTAAAGTCTGATTTGGTAAAGCATAGATCAAATCAATGGAAATATTGTGGATACCGGCTTTATTAAAATAAGAAATCGCATCATAGACTTGTTTTATAGAATGTGTTCGACCAATATCCTGCAGCCTTGTATTCGAAAACGTCTGAACGCCAAGACTGATTCGATTAACACCCAGCTTCTGATACAAAGCCGCCTGTTCCGGTGTCACATACTCTGGATTGCACTCAACTGTCCATTCATAATTGTTATCTAAATACGGTTTGAAGAAAGAAGCCAGTTTGATAAACGAAGACTCTGAAAGAGAGTTTGGTGTTCCTCCTCCGAAATATAACGTCTTTAAATGTGATATAGATTTTGAATGAACTTCTTTTTGAATCTGATCCAACCATGGATCTATTCTGTTTTCATCGTAGATCCAGCGACAAAATGCACAGTAATAGCAAATGCTCCTACAAAACGGAACATGGACATAACATGCATCCGCCATTATTGATCATCCATAGAAAGAACAGCCATGAAAGCTTCCTGAGGAATTTCTACCGATCCCACTTTCTTCATACGCTTCTTTCCTTCTTTCTGTTTTTCCAACAATTTCTTTTTACGAGAGATATCCCCACCATAACACTTGGCTAATACATTCTTACGCAACGCTTTGATATTGGTACGGGCAATAATCTTTCCGCCAATAGCTGCCTGTACCGGAATTTCAAACTGCTGCTTAGGAATGATGTCTTTTAATTTGATGGTCATCGCATTGCCACGATTATAGGCAAAATCCTTAAACACGATCGTACTTAAGGCATCGATGATTTGTCCGTTCAATAAGATATCCATTTTTACTAAAGCACTTGTTTTATAACCACTGAAATGATAATCCAGACTGGCATAACCCTTAGTATATGATTTCATTTTGTCAAAGAAATCATAGATGATTTCACTTAAAGGTAATTCATAGACCATGTTCATGCGAAGATCATCAATCACCTGCAGATCGATGTATTCTCCTCGTTTTTTCTGACATAAATCCATCATGGCACCTACATAATCCTTTGGTACCATAATTTCAGCGCGTACATAAGGCTCTTCAATATGATCGATATTTTGTGTCGGCGGTAAAGCAGCAGGGTTATCGATTTCCAACATCGTTCCATCCGTTTTATACACATGATAAATTACGGAAGGTGATGTAGCAATCAAATCCAAATTGTATTCTCTTTCCAATCGCTCTTCAACCACATCCATGTGTAAAAGTCCTAAAAAGCCACAGCGGAAGCCAAAGCCTAAAGCCTGGGATGTCTCCGGCTCAAAACGCAAAGAAGCATCATTTAACTTTAATTTGGATAAAGCTTCTTTTAGATCATCATAACGAGCATTATCCACCGGGTAGAGTCCACAATAAACCATTGGATTCATTTCACGATACCCATGCAAAGCCACTTCACAAGGTTGTTCCACTTTGGTAATCGTATCACCGACACGTACATCCTCGATATTTTTGATGGCTGCACTCACCCAACCGACTTCACCGGTCACAAGTTCAGATTTAATAACTTCCTTAGGTGTTCGAACACCAACATCGATGACCTCATATTCAGCGCCAGTTGCCATAAAACGAATCTTATCTTTCGGTTTGATGGTTCCATTTTTGACACTGATAAAGGCAATAACACCACGATAAGAATCATAAAGGCTGTCAAAGACCAGGGCTTGAAGCGGTGCATCTTTATCACCTTTGGGTGCCGGTAACTTATGCACAATCTGCTCCAGTACCTGATCGACATGTAAGCCGGATTTAGCACTGATCTCTACCGCATCGCTGCAATCTAAACCGATGAGATTTTCAATTTCCTCTTTGACAACATCTGGTTGTGCGCTGGGAAGATCGACTTTATTTAAAACCGGTAAAATCTCAAGATCGTTTTCTAAAGCCAGATAGACATTAGCCAAGGTTTGTGCCTGTACCCCCTGAGCCGCATCAACGACAAGCACAGCACCATCACAGGCAGCTAAAGAACGAGAAACCTCATAGCTGAAATCGACATGGCCCGGTGTATCGATCAAATGAAAAACATAGTCCTGTCCATCTTTGGCATGATAAATCAGCTGAACCGCATTCAATTTGATTGTAATACCTCTTTCTCTTTCCAGATCCATAGAATCTAAGATCTGATCCTTCATCTCTCTTTTTTCCACAGTATCTGTTAATTCCAAAATACGATCGGCCAATGTAGATTTGCCATGGTCGATATGTGCAATAATTGAAAAATTTCGTATATTCTTCTGATCCATTTCACCACTCCTTAACTGACGCGTTTCCCTTTTAGATTTTGTCCTTGTCCATTGGCAAAATCCAGACCGGAAACAACCGGTTTTCCTTCCATTTGGCACTCCAAAATGATCAAAATGCCATGGTGAAGACTTAAACCAAAGCCTTGATCCACTTTTCCCAACCAAACAAAAGGATCCTTAACTTCCTGTTGTTTATAATCTACTTTATAAATCTTAAACTTCTTGTGATTGACTTCAATGTAGCCTCCCGGCGCATGCGATAAAGCATTGATCTGACAAAGAATGGCTTCATCATCTTTGGAAAGATCGATCTTTTCATCTTCTTTTTCAATCTTGGCCGCAAAGGTTACCAATGATTCATCTTGTTCCACATAGTGTGCATCCTTAGAACAAATCGCATCATAATCTCTTATCAACAAGCGACTGGCCGCCAATGCCATCTTTTCAAATAAGCTGGACGATGTTTCCATTGGCTCAATCACGATTTCTTCGGTATCAAAAACCGGTCCGGCATCCATAGCCGAAACCATCTTCATCAAAGACATGCCAGTCTTTTTTTCGCCATCCCAGATGGCCCTTTGAATCGGCGCTGCCCCTCGATATTTTGGCAATAAAGAACCATGAAGATTCACACAACCATAAACCGGTGCTTCTAAGATCACATCCGGTACGATTTGTCCAAATGCACAAGTCACGATCAGTTCCGGCTTGGCATCCAAAACAGCCTGATACTCCTCTTTGATGCGATATGGCTGGAACACAGGAATGTCATGATGCAAAGCACATTCCTTAACCGGCGAATAAGTAACCTTCTGCTTACGACCTACCTTTCGATCCGGCTGTGTCACCACCAGTACGATATCGATACCAGCTTCTATCATATTTTCTAATACAGTACAGGCGATTTGCGGGGTTCCCATAAAAACGGTACGTACTTTTTTCATATCCATTCCTCCAATCTTGGCTATTATACCCTATTTTTTTGAACTTGTGTTGCATTAAGAACAATATTTTGTTATAATTCAAAAGCAATTTAAGTCAGGAGGTGCAAGCCATGCCACAAATTAAATCGCAAAAGAAACGTGTTAAAACAAATAACAAAGCGCACAAATTAGTTGTATCCAAAAAAACGGCTTTAAAAACTTCCATTAAAAAAGTTTTAGCTGCTGTAGAAGCTCAGGATAAAGAAGCAGCAGTTGCCGCATACAACGAATGTTGTTCAAAGCTTGATAAAGCTGTCGCTAAAGGCGTACATCATAAGAACTATGCCAGCCGACAGAAATCACGTTTGGCTACAGCTATCAACCATATTCAGTAAAAAAAGTTTCCGCTTGGGAAACTCTTTTTTTTACATCCATTTTAAGATCATGTTCTCAAAACCTTCATCCTTATCGATACGCCCCATTTTCATTTCCTGATCCAATGTAGCCAAGGTTTCTAACTGATCCAATAATTCCTCACTGGTAAAAGACTGCGCCTTTTTCATATTGATCTGCACCCGATAAGGATGCGCCTTTAAAAACGAAGCGATTTCTTCTTTTGTCATCGCCTGATCCATGCAAACTCGAACCTGAAATAAAAAGCGAACTTGTGATGCCAACAATCCGATGATTGCTACCGGCTCCATATTCTGTTTTCGAAAGTTTCGATAAAAAGCTAATAAACGAACCCCGTTTTTGGAAAACAGCGCATCTACCATCTTAAAAACATCGTTGACCGGCTCCGGCGTAACCAATGCTTGTACATCTTCTAAATGAATCACATCTCCATAAGTTTTTAATTTATAGATCTCTGAGTCAATTCGCATCGCATCCAGGCCGACTCTTTGACAAAACCATCGTAAAGCATCCGCATCCATATGTAGCTGTTCTTTCTTGATATGCTCCTGAATATAGCTTCTCTGGCTTTGTTCATCTAAGGCAATACAACTATACACCGTGGAAATTTCCATCAACTGTTTTACTGCTTTTTTTCTTTGATCCAGCTTGGCGCTTTCACAGATCAAAACAAGTACATAGCCATCTTCCCCATTTCTTTTTAAAAACGGTTCAATGTCATAATGCGTGGTATTTTTCGAAGACAGGAAAGTGCAATGCTCCAGACAGATCATCTTAGCCTCATCAAAGATAGAAATGCTGTCCATCTCCTGCAGGACTTCCTCCTGTGTTTGCACCAGTGCATCCAAACGTATGATATTTTGAATCTTATGCTTTCTTTTAATCACATCTACCTTTTGATGAATACGATTAGTATCATCACCAAATACGATATAGAACATATTTAAATCACCGAACCAATTATACCAAAAATATGATTCCCTGTTTGAAAAAAATGTAAACCATGAAAGCTGGAAATTTGTATCATCCCTACATCTGCAGTATTCAGTGCATCAATCCCTGCTTCCTGTAAGCTATTGAGTACCTCAAGATCAGGATGTCCGTATCGATTCCCTTTTCCGGAAGAGATCAAAGCAAGTTGAGGATGCACGTGATGCAAAAAGTCTGGTAGAGAACTGGTTTTAGAGCCATGATGTCCTACTTTTAGAATATCCGCTTCTAGATTCGGATATTGGTGAAGCAACTGTTTCTCAATCGTTCTTGAAGCATCGCCCATCCATAAATAGGTCTGATCATCATAAATAAAATAAGAGATGATACTTTTATCGTTTTCTTCTTTCGCATCACGATTTTCCAACAGTGAATAAAACGGATAGGAGACATTGATCTTTTGAAAAGGCTGTGTAATGATCGTATCAATCTGTAAATGCTCCTTTAACGTTTCAATACCGCCGATATGATCAAAGTCTTCATGCGTCAAAATAACCGTATCAATTCTGTTGATATGCTTCTTTTGAAGATATGGCAATACTACTTTTTCCATATTGTCCGGATGCATGATATTTTCTCCACAGTCAATCAATACGGCTGATCGCAAAAAAGGTTCTGTGATCAAAGTGCAGTCCGCCTGTCCGATGGAAAAGACCGTCACTCTAAAGAAAGGATCACAATACGGTAAAACAAAAGGCGTCAGTATCGTGATGACGGATAATAGCACAGTTATTCTCTGTTTGTGATAAAAGAGCAATCCAAAACAGGCGGATAACCATATCAATAAAAATAAGAGACCGGCATCATAAAACCACGTAATCGAAGGAAGTGCATTCGCAAACGCAGTCCAGTATGTTGAAATATCCACAGCCGGAAACCACAATCCAACACATGCCAGCAATAATACGATACCGCTCCATTTACGTAACCAGCTAAAACAAAGAAAGCTGAATCCATCCATCTCTTGAAAGTATAAAAATGAAAGTCCGAATAAGAGAAGCTTTCGTACCAACCATCTTTGTACTGAGCCTGAACACAAAACGACTGTCAATGAAAACAAAGACGGAAGAACAAAGGCAAAGGAAAGTGCTTTTTGCGGCATCAAAAGTAGAAATAAAAAGGTCGTACAGGCAAATTGATATTCCCATTCCTTAAAGAAATAACGAGAAATCTTTTGGCAAATATAGCGACATAAAGAAGCTGTAAAAACAAACAGCAAACCACAGAAGAGTCCTATCAAAATCATGAATAGAGTTATCCCTGAAGATGATACAAACCGTTTTAAAGCTTTCTCTACAGAATAGAGCAAAGACATCAATGGAAGCGATAAGCGCATGATTAAATCCGGTGTATCTTCCTTATAAATGCCATATAAAAATCCTTGTAAAGACGAAGAATGATGACGAATAAAACGATATACATCACTGCGTAAAGACCTTCCCTTTTGAACCAGAGAATCTTTATGAACAATTCCCTGATAATAAATATCGGACGTCTGAAGATACTGTTCAAAGGAAAATAACGAAAGATTATTCAAGGAATGCACACGTTTAAATTCTTTTATATCGTATTGATCACCATAATCTGCATCTTGAAGATCATATAAGAGAATCTTTGTTGTAGAATCCGAGGCAATCGCATAATTAGTCTTTATTTCTTCTATCACATACGTATCAGGTTTTGGTATTGTCGGCCGCATAGGATAAAAGCACAAAGAAACTAAACATACCATTATCCAAAGTACAAGGATACCCAAATACTTTGTATTGGTTGCACAAAACAAAAACAAACCACACACAAAGAGAATAAGTAGAAAGTATATATCCTTTATTGCCAACGACAGCCAGAAACCAACCGCAAGAAAGAACATATTCCTTTTCATAGCGAAATCTGATCCTTGATGGCTTCAAACAGTTTGGGCCCAATTCCTTTGACGTTCATGATTTCTTCCAGCGTAGAAAACGGCTTTTCTTGACGATAGGCAATGATACGATCGGCCATGGCCGGACCGATTCTATGCAGGCGGCAAAGTTCTTCCTTGGAAGCAGAGTTTATCGAGATTAAATGCGCTGTTTCTTTTGAAGATGGAATCATGATCGTACTGTCCGGTTCCACAATTTCTAACAATGTCAAATTTTGTACGTCTGCTGCCTTGGTAAGTCCGCCTGCTTCCTCAATGAGATCTTGTATTGTAGCTTCCCACTTGATAGAATAAATCCCTGGTTTGTTGACTTCTCCTTTTATCTCTGCTTTCTTGATCGTTGGTGCGACTAAATCCAAAGAAACCGGCTGATATCGATTCCAGTACGCAAAACAGAGACAAAACACAAATAACAAAAAAAGAAGAGTTCTTTTCATAATATATCACCCTTCTTTTATATACGTATAAAATTTCGCTAAATTCAACTAAAAAGTTGATGATTCAACAT
>NZ_JAXKBY010000126.1:0-5727 GCF_036552745.1 Faecalicoccus sp. | reverse complement strand
TATGCTGTGTGATACCACCAAATTCTTCGCCGGTAACATGTGTTTTACGAATCGTATCCAACAATGTTGTCTTTCCATGATCGACATGCCCCATGATCGTGATCACTGGTGGTCTAGGCTGTAATTTTGATTCATCTTCTTCAATGTTATCGATTTGTTCTTCAATATCATCTTCATCGATCACCACTTCTTTATGCGCCTCGCAGTTGAACTCCATACAGATCAATTCAATATCTTCATCACTTAATACCGTATTGATCGTAGACATATTTCCCATCATAAAGAGAAATTTTATAATATCCGAACTGTTTCGTTTCAACAGTGTGGCTAAACCACCAACTGTCAATGGTTCCTGATATGTAATCTCTTTAGGGTATTCAACTTTCTTTACCGGCTGCTGGCGATTGTTGTTTCTCTGATTTCGGTTTCGATTCGGTTTTTTCTTCTGTTTGTTGTAAGCCATTTGACATCACCATTCCCTTTCTATCATTCCATATTTGTTTGGCTAAAGAAGCATCCAATATGGAAAATGCTACAAAAGATCGTTTCGTGATCTGATCAAATTCATCAGGATCCACACCAAAATAAGGTATTTGATACGTATGACATTTGTCCTGTATCTTTTTTTTCAAGTTGTTTCCAATCAAATTGGAATACACAACAAGACAAGCCTGTTTCTTTTGAATGCTTAGAAGCAGCTTGCTTCCATAAGCAACTTTTCCGGCTCTAAAGGCAATCTGACAATACGAGATCCATTTACTCGTCTTCACAGAGCTCTTCCAACTGATCATAGATCGCTGTTGGAATTTCCATTTCCAAAGCTCGATCTAATGCTTTGTTCTTACGAGCCAGAGCAATAGTTTTCTTATTTAAGGAAACGTAAGCTCCATGTCCGTTCTTTTTTCCTGTCAGATCAACCTCAATTGCTTTTTCCGGTGTACGTACCACACGAATCAGTTCCTTTTTAGGAAACCGTTCCTGTGTCACTACACATTTTCGCATCGGTATCTTACGCATACAAACTCCTAGTCGTCATAGTATTCGTCGAATTCTTCATAATCGACATCTTCATCCCAGACATTCTCTTCTTCCATCTGCTGGGCCTCAATCTCGGCAAGCTCTTCCTCTGAATAGATCGGTTTCATCTGCTCAAACTGCTGTTTTACCTCACTTAGATCATGCTTATCCGTTGTTTCTTTGACCTCTTCCTGTTTTTTCTTCGATTTTACCGGAGCTGTTTCCTGTTTATTCGAGACATCTGCAAAGTTTTCAAATTTAGAAGTATATTCCGTGCTTGGCGCAATACTTGCTTTTTCTTTACGTTTTGCCTTAGCGATACGAGCTGCTTCTTCCATTTCATCCAATTCTTTTTTCTCTTGTTCTTTTTCAAACAAGGTCGTTGTATTCTGAAGTGGCATATCTTCTTCTGTATCCAGTAAAACATCATCATCGTATGTAAAGTCAGCTACATCCACGTTTTCGATTTCCGTTGGTGTCTGGTTCAATTCTTCAATACGCTGCTGCTGTTTATAAGCACGCTCTTTTGCTTTCTTAGCTTCGTATTCTTCCTGCATTGCTTTGGATAAAGCCATGTAGTCAATACCTGCTTCTTCCATTTCCGCATCCGATTTAATATCGATCTTGCGATTTGTCAGTTTTACAGCTAATCGAGCATTTTTACCACGTTTACCGATGGCAAGCGACAACTGACTTTCCGGAACGACAACGATCAAGCCATCCTTTACATTTTCATTTGGAATGACTGCAATAGCTTCACTTGGACTCAAGGCATTCTTGATCAAATCCGCAATGTTATCAGACCATTCAAAGATATCAATTTTTTCGCCATGCAGTTCGTTGATGATCATCTGTACACGAGAACCGCGCGGACCAATGCAGGCACCGATTGGATCAATGTTTTCATTATGTGTATAAACGGCGATTTTACAACGTTCTCCCGGTTCTCTGGCAATCGCTTTAATTTCAATGATACCCTGATAGATTTCCGGTACTTCACGCTCAAACAAGCGCCGCACGAATACCGGTGTAGCTCGTGATACCAGGACTTGTGCACCTTTTGTTTCTTTATTGACTTCAGTAATCACAACCAACAGATTTTGTCCTTCATAATAAGTTTCCCCTGGGATCTGCTGGCTCTTTTTCATCATGGCCAGTGTCTTACCGATATTAACGATCACAAATTTAGGTTCTACGGTTTCTACCGTTCCCATGACCATTTCATCAACTTTATCGCAATATTCTTCGTAAACGATTTGTTTTTCGGCTTCACGAATCTTTTGTTTGATGACGTTTTTGGCCAGAACAACGGCAGCACGATCAAATTGTGTATAATCCACTTCTTCATCGATCATATCGCCCAGTTTGGCATCCTTATTCACTTTCTTCGCTTCTTTTAAGGAAATTTCCAACTCATCGTCTTCGACTTCTTCTACAACGACTCTTTGATGATAAATATGAATGATTCCGTCTTTAATTTCAGTTTTTACATAAGCGTCCGGAATTTCAATATGCTTACGATACGCTTTTGTCAAAGCTTCCTTTAAAGCTTCTTCCACAATTTCCGGTGTCAACTGACGATCACTTTCAATTCCCAATAATGCAGAAGCAATCGTATCCACTTTTTGTTTCATGTCCGTCTCCTTTATACCTTAACAGCTGTTCGAATCAGCGCAATATTTTCTCTTTCAATTTCCATCGTTTTATTTCTTGTCTTATCTTTATACTGAATCACAATGGAATGTTCATTGATTTCTTTTAAGTCTCCCGTCACAGCATCCAATCCCTGTTTAGGATCTTTCAGCTTACAGTACACATATTCTCCCAAGGCTCGCTGCAGCTGTTCTTCATTTTTTAGTTCCCTTTCCGCTCCCGGAGAACATACTTCCAACATATACTCGGAAGCAAACCAGTCTTTTTGATCCAATACTTCCCCAATGGCATCACTGCACAAAGCACAAGTATCCAGATCCATGCCTCCCTTTTCTTTTTCTACACTAAAGCGTAATAACGGCGGATCTTGACTCGGTATCCATTCAATGTCATACAACCTGCAGCCAAGCTTTGACAGAACGGGTTCGATCCACTCTTTGAGTTTGTCCATACTTTCTCCTTTTCAAAATGAAGGAGTGGGTTTCCCCACTCCTTGTTTCAATACATGCATAACATAGCACAAACTATGCTTAAACGCAAGCGATTATTTGTTTTCCCTAATCTAAATCTTCTCCATTCGATGCGATAACTTTCTTATACCAATAAAAACTATCTTTTTTATATCGTTTATAGGTTCCATTTCCATTATCGTCAACATCTACATAAATAAACCCATATCGTTTACTCATCTCTCCTGTAGAAGCACTAACCAAATCAATACATCCCCATGGGGTATATCCCATTAAATCTACACCATCAATATCGACTGCCTTTTTCATTGCATCGATATGTAACTTAAGATATTCAATTCGATAAGAATCATGAATTTCATCATCTTCTAATTTATCATATGCACCTAATCCATTTTCGGCAATAAACAATGGTTTCTTATATCGATCATAAAGTACATTCAGCACATATCTCAATCCTTCCGGATCAATCTGCCAACCCCAATCACTTGTTTTCAGATATGGATTCTTGGTGCCTTGCAAAAGATTACCGCTGGAATTATTCTCTATAGGGTTTGCGCTAATGCAATTCGTTTGATAATAAGAAAAGGAATAAAAATCTACCGTACCTTTTTTTAAGCTGTTATAGTCTTCTTCCGAAATTTCCAGCTGAATATTATTTTTCTTCCACATTTTTCTCGCAAAATAACTGTATTCTCCAAAAACTTGAACATCTCCACAATAAAAATTTCTCTCATTCCATTCTTTTTGATTCATTAGAATATCTTTAGGATTACATGTTAAAGGATAAGTTGGCATGATCGCAATCATGTTGCCAATCTTGAAATGTGAGTTTGTCTCATGTCCTAAAGCTACCGCTTTGGCGCTGGCAACCAATTGGTGATGTAATGCTTGATATCGCTTTTGAAGATCGTCCTTCTGATTTAAAAAATCTTTAGTACCTTCATTCAAAATTCCCAGAGACATATAATTTCCTAAAGGCAAAGTTCCACAATTAATTTCATTAAACGTAAGCCAGTAAGTAACTAGTTCTTTATATCGATTAAAAATAACTTCGCAATATTTCAGATAATAATCTATGACTTTACGATTGTTCCATCCGCCAAAATGTTCAACCAAATAAATAGGCATTTCATAATGAGAAATCGTAACTAAAGGTTCAATATTGTATTTTCTTAGTTCTTTAAATACGTTCTCATAAAATTCTAATCCCTTTTCATTCGGTTTATCTTCTACACCAGTAGGAAAAATTCGTGTCCAGGCAATAGACATTCTATAAGTTCTAAATCCCATTTCCGCAAAATAAGCAATATCTTCCTTATAACGATGATAGAAATCACTAGCAAAATGGCTGGGATAATTTAAATCATCGCTTATATCCATGGTGATTTTTCTTGGGTTTTTATGTGTTCCAGAAGATAATAAATCAGCCGTGCTTAACCCTTTACCATCTTCCAAATATGCACCTTCAACCTGATTGGCTGCTGTAGCTCCTCCCCACAAAAAATTTTTATTCATTTTATCCTTCCTCGTTTTCCTTATAAAGGAATAATGTTGCTATAAATGTCACGATGCAACCAATAGCAATAGCAACACACATTAAAATCATATTTGTAAGACCGCTAGTTCCTCCGATAAAGCAAGGGAGTGCTACAAATGATGAGGCACCGGCAAAGGCATAAATATACACATTCATAATTCCTGCAAATAGGCCGCCACAAAGACTGCCTATCATAGCTGCATAAAGAGGCGTCTTATATTTGAAGTTTACTCCATACATTGCAGGCTCTGTAACACCAGCACTTAATGCAGTAATTGCACATGAAATGCTTGTTGATCGTACTGTTTTATTTTTGGTTTTGATTCCAACAGCCAAAGCTGAAATTCCCTGATTAATATTTGATATTACAAGTGAAGTAAAGAAAATTGGTTCATAGCCAACCGTTGAAAACATCTGCATCAAATATGGAACAAAAGCAGAATGCATACCAGTCATAATTAAAAAAGGCATTAAAGCAGCTAATACACCAACACCTAAGAATCCAACAGTGTTATATAGCCAAATGACAGCAGCTGATACATAGTTACCAAGAAATGCTCCAGCAGGTGCTAATAAACAAAAAGATAATGGAATCATCACAAGCAAAGTACACAATGGTTCAACTATAGACCGCAAGGAATCTGGCGAAATTCGTGCAAAGAACTTTTCAATATAAGACATGATCCAAACACATAAAATTGCAGGAAAAATCGAACTTGTATAGCTGGCTCCATAAACAGGAATTCCAAAAATATCAAAAGCAGTACCGTCTGTAACACCATTTACAAATGTAGGGTATACTAACATGGCACCAATAACCATTCCCAAAGAAGGATTAGCTCCAAATTTTTTAGCTGCATTGGCTCCTACCAATATAGGAAGAAAATAAAATCCGGCATCTCCAACAATAGTTAGAATTTGATTGGTGCCACTATCCGTTGGTAACCATGAAAAAGTAGTAATACATAAAACAATAACTTTTATCATTCCGCAACCTATTAATGCTGGGATGATTGGAGTCAGGCATCCTGAAATTCCATCTAAAAT
>NZ_JAXKBY010000125.1:0-11390 GCF_036552745.1 Faecalicoccus sp. | reverse complement strand
AGTGCGGGAGCCTTAGGATTTAAGGGAAGCCGAAAGAGCACACCGTATGCAGCCCAGTTAGCCGGAGAAGCAGCAGGTAAAGCTGCAATGGATCACGGGATGAAGACGGTCAGCGTGGAAGTAAAAGGACCGGGGCCGGGACGAGAAGCAGCAGTGAGAGCGTTGCAGGTAGCCGGACTGAGCATCACGATGATTAATGATGTGACCCCAATTCCACATAATGGATGTCGTCCGCCAAAACGACCTCGTGGATAGAAAGGAAGTGTCGAATGCAGGAATTTGAAAGAGCTTTATTTCATAAGGAATCGGTTGATGAAGAAAACAACAAAGGCTCTTATGTATTCGAGCCTTTGGAAAGAGGGTTTGGTACTACAGTAGGAAGTACCTTGTGCAACGTCATGTTGTCAAATCTTCCGGGATGTGCCATCATCGGCTATCGCGTGGAAGGTTTAAATGAAGAAAAGACAAGTGTTGATGGTCTTTTAGAAGACGTTACAACGCTTTCCTTACGTATCAAAGAATTACGATTGAACTGTCAGCAGGAAGGTGTGTTTACTTTACACATTTCCAAAAAAGGGCCGGCTACGGTACAGGCAGCTGACATCATCTGTCCGGAAGAAGTAACGATAAAAGATCCGGAACAGGTAATCTGTAATCTGGAGAAGGGAAATTCTCTGGAAATGGATCTGTTTGTGACAAATGGATTCGGTTATAAAAGCGCATTAGAAAATGAAAAGGATTATGCATTGGATGCCGATACGATCGCACTGGATACTTTGTTTACGCCGGTACGCAGTGCACAGTATCTTTCTGAACCGGCTCGTGTAGGCCAGGATGCCAAGTACGACAAGGTTCATATCGAAGTGGAAACCAATGGAACGATCAGCCCGCTGCAGGCAATCAGCCAGGCTGCCGGCGTTATGGTCGATCATTTAGATGCATTGATTCCATTAGCGGATCTGCATTTGGAAGAAAGCTTTGTGGTACAACAGCCACATGAAGAAGATGGGAAAAAAGTCAACACGATGATGATCGAAGATCTGGATCTTTCCGTACGTTCTTATAACTGTTTGAAACGTGCCGGTATTCAGACGGTTGATGAATTGACGCAAAAAACTGAAGATGAAATGATGCATGTAAAGAACTTAGGTAAAAAGTCTTTGAAAGAAGTCAAAGACAAAATGTACCAGTTAGGATTGTTCTTTAAATCGTATGAGTAGGAGAACGATAAAGTATGTGGAATCGTAAATTAGGACGTACCGCCGATCATCGAAAAGCGTTGTTAAGAAACATGGCAACATCTTTGATTGAAAGCGGACAGATCGAAACAACAGAAATGAAAGCCAAAGAATTAAGTGCTGTAATGGATCAGCTGGTGACACTGGCCAAGAGAAATGATCTGCATGCCAGAAGACAGGCAGCTACCTTTGTACGCAACGTAGAAGTGGATGACGAAGGAACAACGGCATTACAGAAACTGTTCAATGAAATCGGGCCAAGCTATGCCGACCGCAACGGAGGATATACACGTGTAATCAAGACACGTATCCGTAAAGGGGATGCGGCACCGATGGCAATCGTACAATTTGTGAAGTAGAGCAATCTACTTCCTTTTTCTTATGAAGAAACAAGATTTTTTTACACGTCCCGGGATTGTTTGTATAACGGCTGTTTTCTGTTGTGCCTTATGGGGCAGTGCTGTTCCATTTATAAAAACCGGGTATCGTATGTTTTCTATCGATGCGACGGATACAGCCAGTATTCTGGTCTTTGCGGGCTTACGTTTTGCCCTGGCAGGAATCCTGGTTTTGATTGCCGGCAGTTTTCTACAGAAACGAATTCTTTTGCCGACAAAGACAAGCTTAAAGGCTATTCCGGTTTTAGCTTTGTTTCAAACAGCCGGACAATATTTTTTGTATTATATCGGTTTAGCGCATACCAGCGGGGTTAACGGTTCAATCATTTCAGGAACCAGCGCTTTCTTTGCGCTATTGGTTGCCAGCTTGTTGTTTCGTTTTGAAAAGCTTTCTTTGACAAAAGTAATAGGATGTATCTTAGGCTTTTTTGGTATTTTGATCATGAATCTGCAAGGGGTTCAGCCATTTTCTCTATTGGGAGATGGCTTTATGATCCTCTCACAGCTTTCCTCCGCCATCAGCGCTGCCTTTATCAAGCTTTTTACGCAAAAGGATGATGCCGTGATGTTAAGTGGATATCAATTCTTTTTAGGCGGTGTAGTCTTAATGGCAGTCGGTTTTTTGATGGGCGGACATTTAGAGTTGAATGATATTTCCGGTCTTCTTGTATTGTTTCATTTGGCTTTTGTATCGGCTTGTGCCTATACTTTATGGGGAATCCTGCTATCTAAGAATCCCGTCAGCAAGGTCGGTATCTTTGGTTGTCTGATACCGGTAATGGGCGTATTGCTTAGTGCTTTGATGTTACAGGAGACAGGACAGGCCTTTTCATGGACAGGTTTATTAAGCTTGACCCTGATCGTGTGTGGTGTATGGATCGTGAATAAAGGAAAAAAAACAAAATGATTAACAGTGTGGGAATTGTTGGACGAGGTGCGATCGGTTCTTTGTATGGTACCTTATTGAAAGAGAATGGTTTACGTTCACTTTGTTTTATCGTGGATGAAAAGCGAAAAGAAAGATATCAAAATACACCGTTTTATATCAATGGTAAAAAAGCAAAGTTTCGCTATGTGTCAGAGGCAGAACCATTGGATCTGATTTTGATTTGTACAAAGTATGCCGGCTTGCAGGCAGCCTTGGATCAAATAAAGCCGTTTGTACACGAAAATACGATTGTGTTATCTTGTTTAAATGGCATCAGCAGTGAAGAAATCTGTCAAAAAGTCTATCCAAATAACCCGGTCATTCGCTGTATTGTGCAGGGCATGGATTCAACATATTTCGATAATACTGTTGATTTTGCCCATGTTGGAGAAATTTTATTTGGTTCAGAATGTAAAGAACAGGAAAATACAGTCAAGGAATTAGAATCTTTCTTTGCGTCGTATCAAATTCCGTATCGAGTTTGTGAAGATATCGTGCGTGAGCAGTGGAATAAGCTGATGTTGAATTGCGGCATCAATCAAGTTTGTGCAGCGTATCAGGGCGGTTATGGTATCTGTCAGGATGGCGGCCGTCATCAGGAAGAATTTATTCAGGCTATGAAGGAAGTACAAGCTGTTGCCAGGGCAAAACATATTGCACTGACACAGGAAGATATCAATGCGTGGGTACAACTGGTCAATTCACTTCGACCGGAAGGGATGCCCAGCATGGCGCAGGATATCAAAGCTCATCGTAAAACAGAATTGGCCCTGTTTTCAGGAACGATCGTACCGATGGGCAAGGAATTAGGTATTTCAACGCCGGTTTTATCCGATTTGATGAATAAGATTCAAACATTAGAATGTGATTTTTAGGATTCTTGTCAAAGAATCCTTTTTTAAAGGGTCGGATTCATACATTCTTTTTGTATAATAGAATAAAGAGGGAGGGTGAATATGCGACCTTGTTTTCAAAAATCTAATTTTTTATTACCTAATTCTACAATTGATATGCAGGCGTGGTCTGTGATTGCCTGTGATCAATACACCAGTCAACAAGATTACTGGCAAAACGTACAAGAAGTCACTCCGGATAAACCATCAACGTATCATATGATCTATCCGGAGGTGTACCTACAGGAAAAAGATGATCGAATCTCTAAAATTCAACAGACGACGGAAAACTATGCTCACAACAATATATTGGAGGAAAAAGTAAAGAATGGCTTTATATTGATTGAGCGTTCTACGTTTTCTGGCAACCGTATGGGTTTGTTGGGAGTCATTGATCTGGAGGCTTATGATTTTGAACCGGGCAATGTAAAGCCGATTCGAGCTACCGAAAAAACGATCGCATCCCGTATCCCGCCACGCGTTAAGATTCGTAAAGGGGCACCTTTGGAACTAAGTCATGTTTTAGTGTTGTTGGATGATCCAAAGGATGAACTGTTCTCCACTTTGATGAAGGATAAAGATAAGTATCCGGTTTTATATGATTTTGATTTAATGATGAATGGTGGTCATATCAAAGGGTATGCGATCGAAAAGGAAAATGCGGATCATCTGGAAGCAAAGATTTCTTCGATGCAGCAGAAAAAAGAGCTTTTCTTAAGTGTGGGTGATGGAAACCATTCTTTGGCCACCGCAAAGGCATGTTGGGAAGAAATCAAAAAAGGATTGAATCCACAGGAACAAGAAAATCATCCGGCACGATATGCGATGGTGGAAATGGTCAACCTGTATAGTTCGGCTTTGATCTTTGAGCCGATTCATCGTGTATTGTTTCATGCGAATATGGAAGAGCTTTATGAAGTTCTGGAGGTTTCCTGTCAACAGGAAGAAGCTCAAATTCAACCGGGAAAGGAGATTGTCTTGTATCAGGATCATCGCGAAATCGGCATAAAACTGGTCAAACAGGATGATCGTTTGCCTATCGATATCCTGCAGGCCTTTATAGATGCCTATCGCCTGGAACATCCGGAAGTGGATATAGATTATATTCATGGGCAGGATGCCATGTACTCTTTACTGCAGACAAAGGAGAACTGTGGAATCTTTTTACAACGGATTCAAAAAAGTGCCTTGTTTCCGGCCATTGTCGCAGGAGGCGTTTTGCCAAGAAAGACATTTGCTATGGGTGAAGCCGATGAAAAGCGATTTTATTTGGAAGCACGATGGATCAAAGAAAAGGAAGCGGTTTATGATATATCCCAGTCAAGTAGACATGGGAAATATTTAAAAATCTCATCGATTAACAGCCTGTGCCAATTTGGCTTGGGCTGTTTTTCATTTTTTCTCTAATATTTCTTTTTGTCGTTTTTTCTTTGCTTCAATTTCATTCCAATATCTTACATACCTTGCTGCCGGAACAATTGGATATTGCGTACATTCTTTTTGCTCCATAGACTCTTTTCGCACTTGTCCACAAGTCTTTCCGCTTAATCTTTTCTGCGGATAATGGTTGATGTAATAATCAAGCGTTCCTTTGATTGCCGCTCTCATTTCATCTTTTGAAGCTATTTTCGGATACAAGATAAACAACATATCTTTAAATTGTCCTTGAAACCCTTCGCATACACCATTATCGATACACTTTGAAATACGAGACATGGATTGTGACATATTGTATCTATTCAGTTTGGATCTGTATACTTTTCTTGTATAGGCAAACCCTCTATCCGAATGAATAAGCGGTGTTGCTTCTGGATAGGTTTCATGCGCTTTATCCAATGTCTGATTCGCTAAAAATGCATCATTTCTATCAGATACTTCTAAAGCCACCGGATATCTGTCATACAGATCGATCATGGATGATATGTACAGTTTTTCCCCGGTCGCAGGGCCCTTGATCTCAGTGACATCCGTGCACCATTTTTGATTTGGACCTGTCGTTCCGAAATCTCTGTTCAGGATGTTTTCTGCGGTTTGTTCCGGAACGGATCGGATATAGTTATATCTGGATCGACGTCTATAAGAAGATTTGATATCATGGATGCACATCAATCGATAGACCCTGTTATGGCCGCATCCGTACCCTTCATTTCTCAGGGTGTGGTACATGGTCATGGTGCCAAAAAGAGAATGATTGGAATCGGATATTTTCTTTATTCTAGCTATGATCCTCTCATCCTCGCACTGTTTGTCGATTTGTTTTTGAGATGGCGATGATCGCTTCCATTTGTAATAAGCGCTTCTGTTAATGCCTATGATAGAGCACATCTCCTTTACCGGCCATTTGCGATCATCATGCAATAAGCGTATTAGCGAATAATCTTGTATCTTTTGCTTTCGCATAAGATACACTGTTTTAGCCTTCGGAAGACTCGCTAAATAGGTCTTTTCGAAGGCTCTGTCTTTTTTTAACAGTTCAAGCTCCATTTCCTGTCGCCTGTTGATCCTTTCAAGCTCGGCTATTCTGCGCTGTGCTTTTTCCAGATCGGTCAGCTGTTCCTCCGATTTGCGTTTGCCTCGTCTGTCTTCCAGACCTTCTTCCCCTTTGGATTCATATTTCTTGACCCAGCTATATATCTGGGCATAATTTCCACCATAAAATGCAGCTGTTCCTTTATAATCATGATCATGACCTATGCAGTATTTTATGATTTCTATTTTCTTTTCCTTGCTTACTTTTAAAGTATCAGCCATATAGACCTCCGGCTTTGGATCATAATCCCTAAGCTCTCTATGACTATTATACTTTTTTACCCAGTTTAGAACAGTATCATCCTTCAATATTCCGTATTTAGCTGACAGATCACAAGACGATCCAAGACCGTCCAGATATTCCTTAACGATCCTCTCTTTGAAATCTTTGGAATATCGGTTGTTGGTAGACTTGTTGTCAAAGATCACATGTCCGTTTGCACGATAATTCTTGGCCCATTTTCTAACCCTGTCATCTCCACGTTTACCCATATTTAATTCAACAGAAATTTGGATGGCTGTTTTTCTTCCGCTTAAATAATCTTCACATGCCTGTACCTTTTGTTGCTTCGTGTATTTAGCTTTTCTTCCCATATAAAAAATCCCACCTTTGTAGTTTCACATCGATGGGATAATTTTAATTATTTCGTGTGTCTACTTTAGTGGGATTATATCATTAATACGCTTCCTTTAATATCTCATAACAACGACCCACATTCTGTGGAACATGAGCATCGCTGGCCCATAGGATCGGTACTTCTTTTGTAAGGAGGATCTTTCGTAAGGTAGGATGAAGACCGATCTGCGGGTGGCGATATCGATAATAAGCACCGGTGTTATCTTCCAAGGCAACACCATGAGCTTTGGCAAGGTCTGCCAATTCATAATAGGTTGGTGTTAAATCGTATCCGGGATCGATCTGATAAAGCTTGATCACATCCGGATGCCCGATCTGGGTAAACAAATCCGATTCGATGCAGCTTTTAAGCTGTTGATAATATGCTGCATAGATATCTTTGCTTTCGTATTGGTTCCATAGAAGTTCCTTACTAAAAGCACTGATATCGTACAGCCGATCAAAGACATCGTGTACACTGCCGACCATAAAATCAAAAGGATAGACTTGCAGTGCTTTCTTTAAAAAATCTTCTCTTTCTTTTTTATAACAGACTTCCAGGCCCCATGTCACTTGAATCGGTAACGGCTCTTTTTTTACGTCTTCAATGAGGTCAATATATTCCTGGATCGAATTTTTTTGTTTCTTTAAAAACCATTCTTTCTGTGCAGGAATCTGGCAAATGTCTTCATACATTTCTTTAAATTCAAAGAAACGATGGGTATGATCCAGAATCTGCAGATGGTCTATTCCTTTCTCTTGGGCACTTTTTATGAATTCAAATACATAATCTTTGCTCAGAGGTCCATTTTCCAAATGTACATGAGCATCGATCATAGCGTTTCCCCCTGGTATGTCGTTACACGAATGACACCTTGAATCGATTGAATCTTTTCGATTGTCTGTGTGCTTGCTTTTTTGTCCAGATCCAGAATCGTATAAGCAATATCATTTTTCGATTTATTCATCAAATTTTCAATATTGGCATTATCATCACTTAAAACGTTTGTAATCTGAGAGATCATTTTAGGCACGTTATGATGGATTACACAAATACGGAACGGTGTATTAAAATCCATATGACATTCCGGCATATTGACTGAATTCTTGATGTTTCCATATTGTAGATAATGCATAGTTTCCTGCGCTGCCTTTATGGCACAGTTTTCTTCACTTTCTGCGGTAGATGCACCTAAATGCGGGATCGCAATGACGCCTGGATGATTGACCAGCTTCGGTGATGGGAAGTCGGTAACATAGGCGCCTACTTTACCGGAATCCAAGGCTTCCAGGATGTCATCTTCGTTGACTAGACCACCGCGGGCAAAATTCAAGATTTTAACCCCATCTTTCATCAACGCAATGGTTTCTTTATTGATGGTATCTCTGGTTTTGTCGTTGAGCGGAATATGGATCGTGATAAAGTCACTGTTTTTATACAAGTCTTTGACATCGCTGTCGTGTTTGACATAGCGAGATAAATTCCAGGCGGCTTCAATGGACATGTAAGGATCATAGCCACGAACCTTCATACCAAAACGTAAGGCTAAGTTTGCCACCTGAACACCGATAGCACCACATCCGATGACGCCCAGGGTTTTACCGTTTAATTCGGTACCGGCATATTTTTTCTTTTGTTTTTCCATATCCTTGGCTAAATTTTCGTTGTTTTCCTGTGTTTTGGCCCAGGTAATTCCACCATAGATATCACGAGATGCCAACAACATACCGGCAAAGACGATTTCCTTGACGGCATTGGAATTGGCACCCGGTGTATTAAAGACGACGATACCTTTTTCCGTACAGGTTTTAATATCAATATTGTTGGTGCCGGCGCCGGCTCGGGCGATACACTTCAAATTCGGATTATAGTCCAAATCGTGTAGATTGGCACTTCGTACCAGAATCGCATCTTCATTTTCCAAATCTTCTTTGACTTCATAATTTTCATTGAATGTATCTAACCCAACCTGGGCAATATTGTTGTAGAGCTTTACTTTATACATTAGGCAAGATTCTCCTTTTCAAACTTCTTCATAAAATTGATCAGGGCATAAACCCCTTCCATTGGCATCGCGTTGTAAAGGCTGGCACGCATACCGCCTACGGTACGATGTCCCTTTAAGTTTACCAGTCCGGCTTCTTTGGCTTCTTTGACAAACTTTTTATCTAATTCGGCATCGCCGGTCACAAAAGGAATGTTCGTATAAGAACGATCTTCTTTGGCTACCGGATTGGAATACAGTTTTGACTCATCGATATAGTCATATAATAAGGAAGCACGTTTGCGTGTTAGTTTTTCCATTTCTTCCAAACCGCCGATTTCTTCTTCCAGCCACTGTAGAACAAGGCCTACCATATAGATCGCATAACATGGTGGCGTATTGTACATCGAATCGTTATCGGCATACGTTTTATAATCCAATAAGCTGGGAATGTTTTCTTTGGCGTGCCCAATCAAAGCTTTTTTGATGATCACAACGGTAACACCGGCTGGTCCCATATTCTTTTGGGCACCGGCAAAAATTAAGTCATATTTAGAAACATCGGTTCTCTCACTTAAGATACAACTGCTTAGATCGGCAACTAAAAGTTTTCCTTCATGAGGAGGCAATTCTTTATATTTGGTACCATAAATCGTATTGTTTTCGCAGATATAGACATAATCACTATCCGGTGTTAAATCTTCCTGTTTAATTTTAGGAATATAAGTAAAATTGTCTTCTGCACTGGAAGCAATTACCTGTGTCTTACCCAGCTTTTGATGTTCCATAATTGCTTTCTTTGTCCATTGCCCGGTATTGATGATATCGGCACTGTGTTTTAATAAGTTAAGGGGAACCATAGAAAACTGCATGGTTCCTCCACCCTGACAGAACAGAATTTCATAATCATCCGGTATGTTCATCAAGCGTCTTAAACGAGCTTTACATGTATGTAAAATTTCCTGAAACTCACTGGAACGGTGGGACATCTCCATAACGCTCATTCCACTTCCATGAGCATCCAGCATTTCTTCCTGTGCTTTTTTGAGTACCCATTCCGGTAAACAGGCGGGACCTGCACTAAAGTTATACACTCTTGTCATTTTCTTCACCCTGGTGTCATCCACCATTTCCTTTCTGTAATATCCATTATTATACGAGTATAAAAAAGAAAATCAAGAAAAATGTTCAAAAAATACAAACATATGTTTATAATATGAGTACATAAACTTTGAAAACACATCTATAAAAAAAGTGGAAATCTATCCCGCCACAATGTGTGAAATGTGATAGAATAAGAGCCAAGGAGAACGTATGAAACGAAAAGTAAAGTTAAAACCAAAAGCAAAGCGGGCCGGTATCATTTTTTTAGCAGTAATCGTAGTTTTATCCGGCTTTTTGATCTATCGAGTATGGAGTCATAATGCGACATTAGCGCAGGGCTTAGATTATATACAGGAGCAGGAGAATAAAAAAGTAAAGGAATTGTCTTCTTCTTTAAAGGATAAGAAGAATGCGGAAATGGAAAGTGCCATTGAATCTGGACAGGTAGATGTCTTTGCCTTGTTTGATGATGCGGTGATCTTTGGAGATTCGCGTGTTATGGGCTTTAGCGTGTATCATTTCTTTCCGGAAAGTCATGTATTGGCCTCATCCGGGGCAACTATCAAGGATATTTCAAACTGGGTAAATCAGGCGCAGTCCATGAATCCTTCGCTGATTTTCTTTTCTTATGGTGTGAATGATATGGGCTTAGGTTTGGATAGCGAGGGTGGCTATGATACTCTTTATCAATCGCAGATTGAACAAGTTGTAAAGGTTTGTCCGGATGCGACCATCGTGGTCAACTCCATTATCTCAGCTACACCGGCTGCCATTGAAAAATCACCGCGCTGGGATAAGGTGGATGAATATAATAAAAAGATCAAAGCCATGTGTGAAAAGAATGACTGGATCTATGTCGATAACAGTGAAATCTGCCAGAATGGAAACGCAGATATCTATCAGGCCGATGGAGTTCACTTTCTGCAGCCGTTCTATACGACATGGGCGGAAAATATGATCATGACAGTACGTAAACAATAGATAAATCTGACATTTCGGTAAAAACGGAAATGTCTTTTTTTATGAAAGTTCAAATGTTTTAGATGCTTAACTGTATTTTACATGGATTTAACATTTCTATACTTTAGCCTTAACAAACCTTTTGTATAGTATCAGTGTAAACAAAAGAAAAGAGGATAAAACATGAACAAATTTTTAAAGGGAATGTTAGCTTTAGGATTAAGCGCTACCGCTTTGGTAGGATGCTCCAGTGGAGGCGATGATGCACAGAGCGATGAAGGAACTGCATCAGGAGCAATTACTGTTGTAAGTCGTGAAGATGGTTCTGGTACACGTGGTGCCTTTACTGAATTGATGGGCATTGAAGAAGATGGAACAGATAACACAACCAGCTCTGCTCAGATCACAAACTCAACTTCAGTTATGATGACCACAGTTGAAGGAAACCCTTATGCGATCGGTTATATTTCATTAGGGTCTTTAAATGATACAGTAAAAGCGGTAACCGTAGATGGTGTAGAAGCTACTGTAGAAAATGTAGAAAGCGGAGAATATACCGTAAGTCGTCCGTTCTTAGTATGTACAACGGAAGATATCAGTGAATTAGGTCAGGATTTCATGAACTTTATCATGTCGGATGAAGGACAGGCCATCGTTGAAGAAGAAGGATATATCCCAAGAGAAACAACAGGTGCTTTTACTTCCAATGGTGCCAGCGGTGATTTGACAGTAGGTGGTT
>NZ_JAXKBY010000124.1:0-37009 GCF_036552745.1 Faecalicoccus sp. | reverse complement strand
GTCGAATACGCACCAAAAATACGGATATTCGGATTTTTTTGATAAATTTCTTTTAGATCTTGTAAAACGACATCTAAAGGATTTCCCTTATTGGAAGTATAGCTTTCATATAAAATCTTATGTTCTTCACTCAACAAGACCAGCTTTGTTGTGGTAGAACCGGAATCAATACCCAGATACGCTTTTCCCTGATACGTTTCCAGCTGGTCGTATTGCACATCATGCATCTTGTGACGAGCGATGAAA
This sequence comes from Faecalicoccus sp., assembly GCF_036552745.1. Classification (NCBI taxonomy): domain Bacteria; kingdom Bacillati; phylum Bacillota; class Erysipelotrichia; order Erysipelotrichales; family Erysipelotrichaceae; genus Faecalicoccus; species Faecalicoccus sp. Next base: position 36,763 of record NZ_JAXKBY010000124.1, on the reverse strand, counting down.
TCCTCATACTCTTTCTCATTTTCAAAAAGCGGCTGTCCGGATTCCATCTGCATCGGCATATGAACCAGCTGATCCAGACGTTCCACAAGATTGTCATAGGTAAAGGTCTCCTGCGCACAAAGTGCTGTTCCCAAAGCCACAAAATGAATAGCTGTTTGAGGACATGTACTTTGTTCGGGTGAAAGCTGCAGCGTTTCTTCAAAACGCTTGCGCAAACCGCTCATAAAGTATAAAGGTCCCCCTAAGAACAAAATATTCCCTTCAATTTTTCGTCCTTGTGCCAAAGAAGTCACTGTCTGATTGACCACAGCCTGAAAAATGCTGGCGCAAAGATCCGCTTTATCCACACCTTGATTGATCAATGGCTGAATATCTGTTTTCGCAAAAACACCGCATCGGCTGGCGATTGGATAAATCTTATGGCATTGGAAGCTGGCTTCGTTCATCTGTTCCAGTGACATATCTAAAAGAGAGGCCATCTGATCGATAAACGCACCGGTTCCTCCGGCACAAGTCGAATTCATTCTCTGCTCCAGACTTCCTTTAAAGAACAAGATCTTGGCATCTTCTCCTCCCAGCTCGATAGCACAATCTGTTTGTGGGTAAAACTTCCTGATAGCTGCTGCCGAGGCAAAAACCTCCTGTACAAAAGGAAGATGACCGGCTTCACAGAGACCTAAAGCACCGGAACCGGAAATCGCAAAGGAAAAAGGCTCGTTACAGAAGTCTTTTAATTCCTTGATCTTCTCTAATGCCTTTTGACGAACCTTGGCCATATGTCGTTCATACGACTTATATAAAATATTGTTTTGTTCATCTAAAACCACAGCTTTGATCGTGGTACTTCCTATATCAAACCCTATTCGAATTGTCATTTTCAATCACCTGTCCATTATTATAACCATTTCAAAGAAAAAATCATCAAAAAATGCTCAAAAAAGTAAGTACCTTAAATTTTAATTTACTTTTTTTTAACGATTGTTTTTTAATTTCATGATAAAATGGCTTTTAGAAAGCGCCTTCTAGTTTTCTATATAAATATAAGGATATGAAAGGATTTTGATTCTATGAAAATTAAATTAAACCGTCAGGAAATACGGTGGGTTGTTTATGACATAGGAAACTCCGCTTTTATTCTTCTGGTTTCCACGATCCTCCCCATTTATTTCAACAGTATTTCCAGTGCACAGGGGATTCCCGAATCCAGCTATCTGAGCTATTGGTCGTATGCAACCTCCATTTCCACACTGGCCGTTGCGATCTTAGGGCCGATTCTGGGAACACTGGCAGATTATCAGGGTAAAAAGAAAAAAGTATTTCTTCTTTCAGCACTCTGCGGTGCCCTGGCTTTAGCCTGTTTCTGGGTTCCATCGTACTGGTTAAGCTTTCTGATCTTATTTATTGTCGCAAAGATCTGTTATTCTCTGTCTTTGATCTTCTATGATTCCATGCTTGTAGATATCACGACAGAAGATCGAATGGACAATGTATCCTCAAAAGGCTATGCCTGGGGTTATATCGGAAGCTGTATTCCCTTTTTGATCTCACTGGTTTTTGTCTTACTTTATGAAACATTGGGCATTTCTTTAAGTATGGCTATGATGATTGCCTTTGTGATCAATGCCTTGTGGTGGATCGGTTTCACTTTACCTTTAGCTTTTCATTATAAACAAAAATATTATATCGAACCAAAAACTCATCCCGTCAAGGATACCTTTGTGCGTTTGTATAAAACATTAAAGGATGCCCGTCAACAAAAGAAAGTCTTCCTATTCTTACTGGCCTTTTTCTTCTTTATCGATGGGGTTTATACGATCATCGATATGGCAACCGCTTATGGAACCAGTCTTGGTTTGGATACGACCGGCTTGTTGTTGGCTTTGTTGGTGACGCAGATCGTTGCCTTTCCGGCCAGTCTGACATTTGCGATTCTTTCCAAAAAACAGGATGCCGGCAAGCTGATCAAAATTTGTATCGTTGCCTATTTCTGCATTGCGGTATTTGCGATACAACTGGATAAACAATGGGAATTCTGGTTATTAGCTGTTGCGGTTGGATGCTTCCAGGGTGGAATTCAGGCCCTTTCCAGAAGCTACTTTGCCAAGATCATTCCGGAAAACGCAAGTGGTGAATACTTTGGATTATTTGATATCTGTGGAAAAGGAGCCAGTTTCTTAGGAACCTTCCTGATTGGCTTTGTGACACAGCTGACAGGCCATCAAAATTTAGGCGTTGCCGCTATCTCTATCATGTTTTTGATTGGACTCTATTTCTTTAATAAAGTTACCAGGCTGTAAAAAAGCTTTAACACTTTCATCCAGTGTTAAAGCTTTCTTTATATTCACACGTTTAGCGAACCAGCTGTCCTGCCAATTCCGGATCCTTTGCCTCTGTCATATTTTGCGTAACAACCTGGCCGGCGCCGGATTTATACACCTTGATATCGACCTGACCTTCTGTATGTGTATCATCCAATAAGAAGTTATAGGCATCAATCTCCAGATCATACATCTTTGCCTCTTCGGTATTAGTAAAGTATGTATCGACCGGTAAAATACCATTGACCTGATTATAGGCTTCCTGCGCTACGGCATTGCACGTATCAGCATTCGCATCATCGGATACATCAATAGAAATACGCAATGTCGCACTCTTTAAATTCACTTCAACATTTTCAACACCGCCAATGGATGCGATTGCCGTTTGTACCTGAGAAATCTGGTCATTTGTGATGGCTGGATTTAAATCCTTGGAATCAAAACGATTGCCCACAACCGGTTCATTTTGTCCACCCAAACTGGTTAAAATTACATATCCTATGATCAAAAAAGGAATCAATATGACGATCAGCGTAAACCAAACAATTTTATGTCCTTGTTTCGGTGCTGTCTTCTTCTCTTTTTTCGGTCTATTCTTCAAATTTATGGCCATACTTTCTGCCTCCTAGAAAGTATTATACCATAGTTTTTATTTTTGTATATTTTAACAAGACACTTCATCAAAACTCTTTCTTCGATACGATATGAATACTAACCTTTAAAGAAATTATCAAAAGCACAAAACTGACACCATACAACAATACAAGCATCGTTTGCTGTCCTAAGATGGGCATGCTTTGAAGAACCTGCATCCAGTCGATACCGATAAACTCCAGGCATTTCTGAATGAACGTTGCGATCAACAGTAATGCGCCATTCAATAAAATAATGGCAATTCTTCCTCTTTCCTGACCAAACTTTAAATGAAATGGAATCATGATAGCCTGTAAAAGAAGAATAAACGCAAACAATCCAAAAAGAATCATCCATCCATCAAAGGCCAATGACATTCCTTTTTGTACGGCCATAAAAATCGTGAATAGAAACATCACCACTAAGGAAACAAACGCCAACACAAAGGATAAAGCATATTTTTCAAATACATATTCTTTACGTGTGATCGGAAGGGTGAATAAAAACGCATTACCATTATCAAATTCATCATAGCTGATCGTACTTAAACCAAATAGCGATACCACAAAGGGGACAAATCCCAATGGAAATGTCATCATGGAAACATCTTCTGCCGATATCGACATACCGATCGCAATCAAAAGAATCAGTAAGAAAAAATACTTTTGTGCAGCCATTAACTTTACATCTTTGATCCATAAGCCTTTCATAGTGAATACCCCCGAATCATCATCGTGATTACCGCATCGATCGTTCCTTTTTCTATTGTGATCCCCGGTTCATTTTCCATATAATATTGTTTCTGATTGGTTAAACATGCATAGCCATATACTTCTTTACAAACTTTTAGGATATACTGTGTATCCAATTTCTTAAATTGTTCTTCACTCATCTTTAAGATGGCATAATCACTTAAAAGTACATCGGTATCTTCATGGAAGATCATTTTTCCTTCATGAATCATATATAGATCATCACATAAGCTTTCCAGGTCCTCGGCGATATGGGAACTGATCAAGATCGAAGCATCTTTTTCATCTTCCATATAATCTCGCAACAAGTCCAAGATCTCATCTCTTGCGATTACATCCAAGCCAGCTGTCGGCTCATCCAGAATCAACAACTGGGCGTGATGAGATAAGGCAATCAAGACTTTTAATTTGGCTTTCATTCCTGTCGAAAACTCTTTGATCTTTTGATCGTATGGAAGCTGGAAACGTTGCATTTGTTTCTGAAAGTAAGAAAGATCAAAGTTTGAATACATGTTTTTTAATATCGTGATGATATCACGCACCGTTAAGTATGCACTAAATCCAGAATCGGACAAGACCACACCTAACTTCTCTTTTTCTTTTCCACTAAGTTTGTGATGTTCTTGTCCAAAAATTTGAATACTTCCGGAATCCAATGTGATCAAATCCAGAATGGCTTTAAAAAGAGTTGACTTTCCAGCGCCGTTTTGTCCGATCAATCCTGTGATCTGTCCATCCAAAATTGTCAAAGAACAATCTAATTCAAATGTACCATATCGTTTTTGTACCTCTTTTACTTCCAACATGACGATTCCTCCAGTAAGAGTAAAAACAAATCCTTAAGCTCCTCCTTTGTGATATCAAATCGCTTTGCCTTTTGAAGAATGCCTTCCAAATCCTGTTCCAGCTCTTTTCTTTGTTCTTCTAAAACCAGCTGTGGATTCACAGGGGCAATATAGCTGCCTTTGCCATGGACTGTACAAATAAAGCCTTCACTTTCCAGTGCGTCATACGCTTTTTTGACCGTGAGCGCACTGATTTTCAATTCTTTTGACAAAGCACGAACCGAAGGTAAAGGCTGGTTTTCCTTTAGCTCCTGTTTCAAGATTCCTTCTTTGGTCTGTTCTACGATTTGTTCATAAATAGGAACCATAGATGAATGATTGATGATAAGATGCATGACGTCGCTCTCTTTCTATAAACAGTATATAACAGTATAATACAGATGTAAAGAAAAAACCTGTCGAAACAGGTTTACTTCACTGACATATGAATCTGATCTAAGATGCCCTGGTCACTAAAGACAAGATTCAAGGTTTCATTCTCTTCCTGGTATTGCAGCTGATTCTCTTCTGAAGAAGTCGGTTTTCCATACAGTTCTTCTACAGTATCCTGCTGACTCCATCCCAATACGATTTTTTGAGCTAACATCATATGCATTCCTGAATTCATACGATGAACAACGATCTGTGTGATGGAAGCCTGACTGGTTTCTATGGTTTGATCGGTCGTATTGGTAACAGTTATATGCATCTGCATTCCATTTTTGTTTTCCAAATCTAATTCAATGCTTTTGCCGGCATCCAGATTCTCATGTTTTTTGGCCTCAAATTCGGTCTGTTGAATGGTCCATCCACTTTGAGTTAAAGAAGAAAGCGGATCGTTTAAAACATAAACTTGATTATCAACCTGCAGCTGCATGTCCTGCCAGGAATCCGATAGACGATCGTTCATGGAAAGCTTATTGATCAAAGACTGTGGTAATCCTTTTTCTACCTTGATCGAGCGAACGATCTGTGTGCGTGGAAAGATTTCTACCTGGGCAAAGACGTCTTTAGAATCTTCATCCCATGTATCATCAAGTGTCTGCCAGCTTGTTTTGTTTAAGCGGTACGTTTGAAGATGACCGTTTTGATCGGTACCGGATACATCATACTGCCCTTTTTTCTGTTCCAAAACCACATTGGATAACAAGACTGTTCGTGGATTTTGAATGGATGCGATATCCATCAACGGATCCTTCAACAAAAAGAACACGACTAGAAAGGCCGGAACCAGACAGATCAAGACGGTTAAAAACCGTAAAAGTTTCTTTTCTTCTTTATGATGCGATAAGATGGCACCGGCAATAAAGCACATGATGATCAAAGCGGCCACCGAAATCAAAATCTGCACATAGTTTACATAAACTAAACCAAGGATGCCTTCCATCAACTGTCCTTGATTGGACGGTGTAAAGTAGAAATAATAAGCCCCATAACCGGCCGCAGCCAGTATGATCAATATCAATAATATGATAAATACCCACTTTATCTTGCTTGGTGCATTTGCTTTTTTCATTCTGCTTCCTCCTTTTCCTGGTTCAGTCTTTCCTGCAGCTTTTTTTGTACAAGTGCCGGATCTGCCTGTCCTCTGGAAACTTTTAACACCTGTCCGACTAAATAAGACAGCGCGCGTTTTTTACCCTGGCGATAATCATCGATGCTTTGTTGGTTGGCATCACATACCTGCCTGATCCATTCTTCAATTCGACTAACATGGGGCTGTTCTTCTTTGGCCTTCTGTATTTGAGTCTCTACACTCTCACCGTTTAAAAGAGCAAGAATCCACTGACGAATCCTGTTTGTCGAAAAATTTTCTTCTTTTTGATCAACGATCCATGCGAATCGTCTTGGATCGATATCGGGCAAAGAAATCGCATGACTCTTCATCTGATTTCGAACATCATTCAACAACAGATGAAGAACATCCCTATTTCGCTCTGTATATTTTATAACGGCAAAATAGAAATCCGTCAAATCTTTTTGTGTCAGAAGGCTCTGTGCCTCTTTCTCATCGATTCCCTGCTTCTTTAAAATATCCAAAATTTCTTTAGGATCATGTGGCTGTCTTGCGATGATTTCCTGAATCCAACTTTTGTCCAAATGAATAATTGGCAAATTCGGTTCCGGAAAATATCGATAATCTTTTTGTGTTTCTTTTTTCCGCAATAAGATTGTCGTTTTTGTCTTTTCGTCAAAACGACGTGTCTGCATTTCTATTTTTTTATGTTGATCCAAAAGTAAAGACTGTCTTTTAATTTCATAATCCAAAGCCTGACGAATATGTGAAATCGAATTGAGATTTTTTAATTCCACTTTATCTCCCAATTGTGATGGATTTTGACTTAACGAAACATTGATATCACAACGAAGCTGTCCTTTATCCATGCGCCCCTGGGTTACACCCAGATAAATCAGCTTTTGTTGAAGAGATTTCACATAAGCACAAGCCTGATCCACTGAATGAATTTGCGCCGCGCTGACAATTTCCAGTAAAGGAGTACCACAACGATTAAAATCCAACAAGGTACTTTGCGAATGATGGATCATCTTTGCGGTATCTTCTTCCAGATGCACTCGTTCAATACCGATTTTTTGTCCTTCGATCATTATATAGCCATTTTTTCCCAGTGGATAAAACTGCTGCGTAATCTGAAAGCCTTTTGGAAGATCAGGATAGGCATAATTTTTGCGATCAAAGCGTAAAACCGGATCAATCGTACAATGCAGTGCATCACAAACCAAAATGCCATACTCTACCGCTTTTTTATTAATTGTCGGCAAATAGCCCGGCAACGCCAGATCAATGATATCCAAAGAAGTATTGGGATCTTGATTTTGTGTAACCAAAGCCGAGGAAAACATCTTTGTCTTGGTTCGCAATGCACAATGAATTTCAACTCCTATATGTACCTTATACATGATCCATCTCCTGTATCACTTGAGAAAACAATTTTGCGGCTTCCAACAACAAATCTTCCCGGCAAGGCTTGGCAACTAAATGAAGGCCAAAAGGAAGACCTGCCTTATCTCCAAAAGGAATAGAAATGGAAGGATAACCGGAAAAATTGGATAGCTTTAAATACGAAAGTCCGATCGATGCATCCTCTTTATATTCTGAGATCAAAGGTGCCACATCCGGCGTGGTCAAAGAAAAAACAATGTCTGCTTCTGTAAACATTGAAGCATACGCATCCACCAGTTTTCGGCGTATCTTCTGTGCCTTGATAAACAATCGCTCCTGATTTTCTTTATGCAGTGCATAAGCGCCACATAAAAAGCGTTTTTTGACTTCCCAGGAAAACCCTCTAGAGCGAATGTTTTCCACGCTTTGATCTTTGGATGACAAGCCAAAGCGAAGACCATCCAAATTGGCATGATTGCTGCAGGCTTCGGCATTGGCAATCACAGTATAGACAGGATCGATCAACGCTAATAGAGATTGTGGCATTTGTACGTGTTTGATCGTTTGTTTTGTTTCCAGTTGCTCGATCAATTTTTGTAGTCGAGCTTTTAAGACAGGATCGGCATCTTCCGATATTGAATCAAAAACAGCCAGTCGTAACAACCCTTGTTTCTTTTGGGATGCTTCTTCAAGTGATTTTGGCAAAAATGTCATCAAATCTCTTTCATCCTGCCCTTTTAAAACATCATATACACATTCTACCTGTTCTATAGATCGAGCTAAAATACCGACGGTGTCCATCGAACTGGCATAAGGGACAATGCCAAAACGGGAAATTCTTCCATATGTTGGTTTCAACCCAACCAGCCCCATATAGCTGGCCGGCTTACGAATGCTGTCACCGGTATCCGTTCCCACAGCTACATCAGCACCATCGACTGCCACCAAAGCTGCACAGCCACTGCTGCTTCCTCCCGGTATTCGGCTTGCATCCCATGGATGAATGACCGGCCCATGAATATCATTGTTGCCGGAGCCTCCCATTCCTAACTCGTCCATGGCTGTCTTTGCGACAATACAGCCGCCTTCCTGTTTGATTTTTTCTACAATGGTCGCATCATAGGGACATTGATAACCTTCCAAAATTTTAGATCCGGCCTGTAGCGGATAGCCTTTTAAGGAAATGTTATCTTTAAGGGCTATTCGTATATCCTTAAATCTTCCTTTGTCTTGTATCTCAGGTACAACAAAAGACACAATGGCCTGTGTCTTTTGTTGCGCAAATTCACATTGTTTTCTGATATTTTCTCTGGTTAAGGGCATTTATTTCACCACCCTGCTTACTTCTATATACCCATCTTTTGTAGAATTAGCATTGATCAAAGCTTCTTCTTTGGTCAAGGTGTAGATCGAATCCTCTTTTCGAAAAACAGCCTCTGTTTCAAAACAACGAACCATGGGTTCCACATTTCTTGTATCTACTTTTGAAAAGGCCTTAGCGATGCCTTCCATTTTACACAGTTCGTTTTCAATTTCTTCATATTGAGAATCATCAATTTGAATACGAACTTCGTTTTGAAGCGCTTTTATTTTTTCTTTATACATACTCTTACTGCATGGTCATCACATTGACATCTTCACTGCCGGCAGCTTTAGACACGATGGCATACGTACCAGCATCGGTGATAACTTCTACTTTATAGGTACATGAAGAATTGGTGAAGACGACCATCTGTTCACTGGCGGCCTGTGTGATGGCCAAAATCTCGCTGGCAGTCTTTCCATGCGCTGTCAATGTGATATTCAACTGAATAACCTTTCCATCTTGTAGAGTGGCTTTTCCAACCAGATACGAATAATCGACAAGAACATGACTCAGTTCATTTTGATATTCCGCAAACTGCGCTGCCATATCGGCATCTGCCTTGCTGAAGGCAGCACCGGGAACCTCTGCCCAAGTCAAATCCAGTTCTGAAAAATCTCCCTGTGCCCCTTCAAAATATCCTTGATAAATATAAGAACCCAGGGTATCTGATGCATGATCCAAAGAGAAACATGCTACATAAATCGGCACATTAGAAGTAATGGAGTTAAAACGCTCACGCATATAGCTGACCAAATGACCGGAAGTTACCTCTAAGTAATTCTGCATACGACCTTTGGTGATCTCCACTGTTTTTCCATTTTTATCCTCTAAGGCATCGTTGACGACCATTGCGATGGAAATGCCTTGCAGCTCATCATCGGCATACCAGTCCAGCTCATAGAGATCCACTAAGATCACAGCCCCGCTGACTGTACCATTTCCGGTATTAAAGCCTTCATCCGGACTGGGATTTAACCCATTGGGATTTTCATCTCGATTTGTTCCTAACAAACCTCTGGAGCCATCGGTGGCATCCAATTCATCATAATCCAAAAATTCCTGTGTTTTATAGGCTACTTTCGTGGGTGAAAAATACGTTTTTGAAAGATCCATCAATCCCTGTTCCATGCGAAACCGCGCTTCTGTATCCCCCATAAGAGCGGCATGCTTGATACGTGCATCGCTACTTTCATAAGGCTGTATGGCCGCGTACTCTTCTTCCCCGATCGGATTGAGCTGATTCGAATTGGATACCGTACTACATCCACAAAGCACCAACAAAGACATCAATATACAAAGACTAGTTTTCCTCCAATGCATTTGACACCTCCTGTACGAATTCTTCCTCGCTCATTAAAGCAACACCTAAATTACGAGCCTTTTCCAACTTAGAACCTGCCGCCGTTCCATAAATGACATAATCTGTCTTTTTCGATACCGAACCGACTACATTGGCTCCTAATGACTCTAATATTTTTTTAGCTTCCGTGCGTGTATAATGCTCTAAGGTTCCCGTTAAAACCACTGTTTTGTTACTGAAACGAGACGCATGGATCTTTTCTTTTTCCTGTTCCATATTCAAGCCCTGCTCCTGTAAGACCTGAATCAGATGTCTGTTTTTCTCTTCCTGAAAGAACGCCAGAATACTTTCGGCCGTAATTTGTCCGATATCACGAATTTGGACCAGCTCTTCCAAAGTTGCGTTTCTTAAATTTTCCATCGTGCCAAAATGATGTGCCAGGATCATGGCCGCCTTTTTGCCGACCTGACGGATACCCAGCCCATACAATAAGACACCTAACGGCTGTTTTTTACTTTCTTCGATCGTCTCCAACATATGATCGACCGATTTGACCTGATATCCTCGCTTTTCTAAAAGCGCTTCACGATGATTCTTTAAAAAGTAAATATCCTCAATCGAATTTAAAAAGCCAAATTCATGCAGCTGTTCGATCTTTTTATCGCCTAAAGAATCGATATCCATCGCATCGCGGGAGGCAAAGTGAATCATACTTTCGACAACACGTGCCGGGCAATCCTGATTGATGCAGTAATGCGCCGACTCTCCTTCTAAACGTACCAGTTTAGAGCCACAAACCGGACATTCTTTAGGGAACGCATATGGTTTTTGAGTACCATCTCTTCGTTCTTTAATACTACTGACAACTTCCGGAATGATTTCTCCGGCCTTTCGTACCACGACGATATCACCGATGCGAAGATCTTTGGAAGCTATCATATCTTCATTGTGAAGCTGGGCGGCACTTACCGTCGTTCCGGCCACTCTTACCGGTTCTAAAACCGCATTGGGAGTGATCTTTCCGGTTCGTCCAACCGTGATCGTAATATCTTTTAAGCGTGTCTGAACCTCCTGGGCCGGAAATTTATAAGCAGTCGCATAGCGTGGCGCTTTTGCGGTCGAGCCTAAGCGGGCCTGATCCGGTAAACTGTTTAGCTTAATGACCATCCCATCGATCTCATAAGGCAGTTCTTCTCTTTGTTCATGAATCGACTGAATAAAGTCCCAGATTTGTGCCGTATTTCTACAAACCTTGCGTAACGGATTGACACGAAAATGAAGCTGTTCCATCTTTTCCAACGCTTCTTCCTGACTGGTGATACCAAAATCAGCTGCATTCTGGAAATAATACCAGTAGGCATCCAACTTTCTTTGCGCACAAATGGAAGAATCTAACTGACGAATGGAACCGGCTGCCGCATTTCGGGGATTGGCAAATAAAGCTTTTCCTTCTTTTTCCTGCTTTTCGTTTAGCTCTTCAAAGCTTTTTTTAGGCATATAGACTTCCCCGCGAATCTCGATGTGCCTTGTTTCTTCGATATACATGGGGATTGAACCAATCGTACGTATGTTATTGGAGACATCTTCTCCGACAAATCCATCGCCACGTGTAATAGCTCTAGTAAATCGTCCATTGTCATACAACAAAGCCATGGCCAGTCCATCATATTTGCACTCTACGACAAATTCGGCATCTTTTACGCTTTCTTGAATTCGTTCGACAAAAGCTTGAATTTCTTCATAATTAAAGACATTTCCTAACGAAAGCATCTGCGTCTGATGCTCCACCTTTTCAAATCCATCCAATACCGCACCGATGATACGCTGGCTGGGAGAATTGGGGTCGTACAGCTCCGGATGTTTTTCTTCCAGTGCCATTAGCTCCTGCATCAAACGATCGTATTCCTGATCGGATACACTGGGCTTATCATACACATAATATTCAATCGAATACTTCTCTAAAAGTTTTCGTAATTCTTCAATACGTTGTTGTTCATTCATATATTTCACCATCTGTATTATAACACGACTTTATGCTTTGCCTTTTTGATTGAAGGATGCAAGGCGTTTAATTTCTTGATGCCATAAGGATGTTTAAAGGCAATCGTTGCAATATTGTTTTCCAGCTTTAAAACGATTCCTTCCCCAAAGACCGCATGCGTGACACGATCTTTGACCTTGAAAGGTGCTTTCGATTTTTTAGAAGGAATACCAATCGATGCCACCTGATGTTCTTCTCGTTTAACTTCTTTCTCTTTTCCTTCCTGAAAGGTGCATTTTTCCGGAATTTCCATGATGAATCGACTTTGTATCTTATACTTATCCAACATGTAGCTGTAGCCTGTATTCCATGTGATATACAAATGTCGTTTGGCTCTTGTCATCGCCACGTAACAAAGTCGTCTTTCTTCTTCCAAGGCTTTCCGGCCTCCTTCATCCATGGAACGAGTACTTGGGAATACACCATCATTGAAGTTGACCACAAACACAGTATCAAACTCCAATCCTTTAGCCGAGTGTACTGTCATCAGTGATACACAATTCCCGCTTTCCTCATTGGCACGTGATGTAAACAGGCTGACCTCCTGTAAATAGCTTTCCAGTGTCATTTCCGGATCTTCCCGCAGACTTTGAGCGATATCGCTTTTGAGTTCCTTTAAGTTTTCCAGACGTTCTTCTTCATTTTCTTCCTGCAGCATCTTCTTATAGCCACTTTGTTCCAGCACATACTCTAAAAAATCTTCCAAAGAAAGATTCTCTCTTTGTCTTCTTAAATCCTCAATCAAGCTTACAAAGGAGGCACATTTTTTGATGATCGCACCAGAAATCTGTTGCGGATCTTTTAAAACTTCGTAGAGATTGATGCCACGCATCGTTGCTTCCTCACGCAGGTTCTCGATCGATTTTTGTCCAATACCACGTCTTGGCTGATTGATTACACGAAGCACGGCAAGATCCAGTGATAATTGTTTAGGATCAATTTCTTCCGGTTTGGTACATAGCTTTAAATACGCCAGCGCATCTTTGATTTCCTGTCGTTCATAGAAGCGAATCCCCCCATAAATACGATAAGGGATCGATACGGTACGAAGCAAACGTTCAAAGGAACGAGAGGAGAAATTGGAACGATACAAGATGGCCATATCTTTATAATCAATTCCATTTCGATGTTCTTCCTGTATCTTTTTTGCGACATATAAAGGTTCTTCATTATCATCGACACATGTATGTAATATAATTTTGTCCTGCCCCGGAATCTGGGTAAACAAATCCTTTTTGATTCGATCCTCATTGTACTGGATCAAAGCATTACTGGCATCCAGAATCGGTTGGGTCGAACGATAATTCTGATCCAGGATAACACTTTTACACGGTTGAAAATCTTTATCGAAACGCAGAATAATATCCACGCTGGCACCACGCCACGTATAAATCGTCTGATCAGGATCTCCAACGACACATAAGAACGCATGGGGACCTGTCAACATACGAATGATCGAATATTGCACCGGATCCACGTCCTGAAACTCATCGACATGAATATAATCTAAACGATTTTGCCACTTGGTACGAACCGATTCTTCCTTTTGTAACAGATGATGCGCTTCTCTAAGCAGATCATCAAAATCCATGGCCTTCATCTCTTTACGCTTTTCTTCATATTTCTCATAAATATGTGCAATGTTTTCCTGTTCTTTGGTAAAAGCCATTTCCAAAGCCTGTACCGGACTGAAGTCCTCGCTTTTATATCCGGAAATCATACCTAAAACTTTGTTCATATTCAATTCTTTGATATCCAAATCCATAGCTTTATAAATCGGTCGAAGAATCTGTTTTTGATCATCGCTATCCAATATTGTAAAAGAGCGAGGGTATCCGATCGCATCCGCATCTTCACGTAAAATACGTACACATAAAGAGTGAATCGTTGAAATACGCACAGCCAATGCCTCTTTACCCAGCTGTGCCATCAGACGTTCCTTCATTTCATTGGTTGCCTTATTGGTAAAAGTAATCGCCATGATCCGATTTGGGAACACCCCACATTCTTTGACCAAATAAACGATACGAGCCATCAATACACGTGTTTTTCCACTACCGGCCCCAGCGATGATCCGTACATGCGAATCCGTAATCGAAGCCGCTTCTCTTTGTTTACTATTTAATGTTTCTAAAATACTCATTTTCTTCACCTCGATTATTTTATCATGGACACTGTAAAAGAAAAAGGAAGGTTACCAAAAAGAGGATTTGACTAAAGTGAAAAAGAGTCCATTGCCTTAAAAATAACTCTTTAGACACGATCGGCCATTTAACCAATTTATCGCTTTCTGAGTTTGAAAAACTACAAACTCATTAAGACTCCTGTTGACTAAGCATCTTTTCTTTAACAGTAGAAAAAAATGCCCTTGACGGACATTTTACTTATCTTCTTGCACTTAAAGCTTTTGTCAAAGCTATGTTGGCTACAATCGCAACGATGATTTCGGGAATCGCATTCGTTAAAATAACTGTTCCCATGGCAGCCATTAAAGCACCTTGGGCAACACCGATAGCTTGTGCATAAGGCGCTGCATAGAATAAAAGAATCAGGCCAAGCACTCCCACTGTATGTAAAGCTGTAGCAACCAGAGCAGACAAGGCAGCACTTGCAGAAACAGATTTTCCTTTTTTGATCAATCCCTGATAAATAGTACCGGCAAGCCATCCCAGTAAAAGACGTGGACCGATCGCAACGATCAAAGATTGAAAGCCGCCACTAAAGCCGCCGACTTCTACAAAGGGACTGAACGCAAAGCTGGTTACCGTAGGTGCCATTGTCGCATTGATCACCGAAGTGATCCCAAAGACAAGTCCCATCAATACACCATACTTGGTACCCATCGTACAGGCACAGACAATAACTGGTACATGCATCAGCGTAGCACTAAGCACTCCAATTCGCAAATAGCCTAACGGCGTTACCAAAAGTACAACTTCAATCGCTAAAAATAGCGCCAGCATAGTCAGACTTTTGATCTGATTCGATGTTTTTGACATATTCAATTTTCCTCCTACTCTCGTTCTTAAAGATACGATGTAAACAAAAACTTCGATTTGGAATCTTCAATTATAGTCTTTCGATCTATATTGTCCAAAACTATATGAATTATAAAAAAATGACAGGCACAAATCAACCCCGTCATTTGATTTAAAAACAATTCCATTCTAAAATGCACAAATCTTGTCCTTCCAATCACACTGATTCCGACTTTGCGACAAGAAGAAGTTGATTTTACTTTTTCTGTGTTTTCATCCATGAATATGTCTGCATTCTGATAAAATTCACAATGTCAAAGATAAACTTTCTTTCATCGTTAGACATATTCTTTAATTCCAGAAAGCCCAACATGACTTGTTTTAAACTGATTTCGCTCAAGTTCGATACATTTGTAATATCCAATCGATCCATGATAGAGAAAATCAAATCAATATACTCCTTTTTTTCTTCATCGCTTTTTGATAAAAGCAGTCGATCGACAAGCTGTAAAGTTTCCTTACTGGTTATAGAAAGTTCTTTAAGCGGAAGATAAGAATCTGTCGTAATCTTCCAGCTGAATGTATCGTGTTGAAGCAGTCCACTTTCTTCAGCATCCAGCACGACTTCTTTTTCCATATGCTCCAAAAGACAACCGATGATTGAGTCCTTTGGCTTATAGTTTGTGATCTTCTTCAAAACAGGATTGTCCTTTACCGAATCAATAAAAGAAGAACGAAAGCCCGGTGCATCAAAGGCAAGCACTTTGGTGATCACATCCGCATATTGTGTGGTCTTTAAAGCGGCATACATCGCAAGGTTTCCTCCTTTAGAATGACCGCTTACATAAATCTTTGGATAGACTTTCTTTTTAACCAAACCAAAAAAAGAAGTTGTTTCCGGGATACTGTCCAACACTTGTTCCAAAAATGCCAATGCCAGCTTATGACAAGGCAGTTCATCTGTATAAGTCATGCGCATATTTTCTTTCCAGCCGGTCATGGTGCCATCCGTACCACGAAAGCTGATCAAAATCGTACCATCCGGCATCAAAAAGGACATGGCTCCAAACTGAATCATCTTTTCTTCATCATAGACTTCCTGATAATGTGTAATGCGAACATTTTGATAACGTATCGTATCTTGCAGATCCATGACCAGATTGGGTATATTCCTGGAAAAACAGAATCGCTGTTCAATTTCCTGTTCTGTATGCATTTTAAAATAAGACTGGCAGGCCTGAGGTAGACAAACGGGTTCTTTTTGGACAATATGGGTCCAATCGACATACGATAATTCATTCAGGATCAAAAGATCAACCCAGTTTAATGGTCGAAAAGAAAACGGAATATCTTTACGTAAATGCACATAATTCAACATATTTTCCATATCAGATACCTCGTTTTTCATACAGTTGAGCGTATTCTACATATTCCTGTGCATTGTCCAGAATTTGTTCGATCTGTTTTGGTGTTACAAGATGATGAACTTTGCCCGGACATCCTAAAACCACAGAACCCTCCGGAACCACCTTCCCCGGTGGTACCAGAGCACCGGCTCCGATAATCGAATGTTTGCCAATCTTTGCTGCATCCATAATCGTTGCACCCATTCCAATCAATACTTCATCTTCAATGGTACACCCATGTACAATCGCATGATGACCAATCGTAACACGATTACCAATTGTCAGCGGATGCCCTTTGGAACAGTGTAATACCGCATTATCCTGCACATTGGTCTGTTCACCTATACGAATCGTATCACTATCGCCTCGAACTACCGTTCCAAACCAAATGCTTGAGCCTTTTCCAATCTGCACATCACCGGTAATCGTGGCATTCGGTGCTTTATAGTAAGATGGTTTAGTCTGTTGGATATCCTTAATCAACCAGACAACCCCATGCCATGTATCAAATTTAAAGCCACATTCCGGCAAAGAACCACTCCATTGATACCCATGGCGTTGATGAAAAGAAATACTTCTGTGATTGGTATCGGTAATGCAGGCAATCAGCCAACGACATCCCTTTTGAACACACGCCTTTTCTAATGTTTCCAATAAACAATCGGCCAATCCGAAATGAGATCCTTTTCTAAAATAAATTGTAACTTCCATGCAAAAGCGATAGGCTGCCTTAGAAAAAGCCGGATGCACATACGCATAACCTATTACCTGCTCATCATGACAAGCCACAAAGATTGGGTATTCTTTCGCAATTTTCTCAATCTGTAATTTATATTGTGAATACGACATCGGCTCCAAATCAAAGTTATAGGCTGTTGTCTTCACATAATACGCATAAATATCATAGAGAGCCGATAGATCAGCTGTTTCAAATGCTCGAATAGACATTACTCCATCCCCCTTTTCATCTATTATACAAGACAATAGATCTTCTGTATAAGAAAACAGATCATGAAACCATGATCTGCTCTAATCCTTCAAATTGAAGGTTATAATAGCGGGCATATGTACCGCCTTTTTTCATTAATTCTTCATGCGTTCCTCTTTCCTGCAATCCATCATGATTGATGACAACGATCTCATCGGCGTTTTTAATCGTCGATAAGCGATGGGCAATCGTGATGCAGGTACGATCTTTACTCAGTTTTTCCAAAGATTTTTGAATAATCCGTTCACTCTCATTATCCAAGGCACTGGTAGCCTCATCTAAAATTAAGATCTTTGGATTCTTTAAGAACACACGGGCAATCGAGATGCGCTGCTTTTGTCCTCCGGACAAACGAGCCCCTCTTTCACCGACAAAAGTATCATAGCCATCCGGCAATGATAAGATAAAGTCATGAATATTTGCCTTCTTGGCCGCCTCTATAATTTCTTCTGGTGTCGCATCTGGTTTTCCGTATGCGATATTTTGTTCAATCGTTCCGGTAAACAGATAGACATCCTGCTGCACCAAACCAATAGCCTGTCTTAAACTTTTTACCTGCAGATCTCGCACATCTTGTCCATCGACCAGAATCTGTCCGCTTTGCACATCATAAAAGCGAGGAATTAAAGAACACAAGGTCGTCTTTCCAGACCCGCTAGGTCCAACCAAAGCCACTTTCTTACCGGCCGGGATGTCCAGATTTACATGTTCCAATACAGATTCTTCCTTGTTGTAGGTAAAAGAAACATTTTTAAAAGAAATATCACCATGTACATTCTCTAAAGGATGCGCATTCTTGGCATCCTGAATGTCCGGCACTTCTTTCATCACTTCTTCAAAACGTTTAAATCCAGAAAAACCTTTTTGAAGCATTTCGGTAAACTCAATCAAAATATCGATCGGCGCCACAAAAATATTGACATATAGTGCAAAGGTGGCTAGCGTTAAGGGGCTTAAATTTCTCATAGCCACAAAGTAACCTCCACCGACCAAGACGGTCACATACAATAAACCCTGAAAGAAATTATTCATGCCGTAATACGTTCCCATCACACGATAGTTTCGTTTCTTGGAAGCTAAAAACTCATTATTGGAATGGGCAAATTTTTCTCGTTCAATATCCTCATTGGTAAAAGATTGTACAACACGAATCCCGGCCAGGCTGTCTTGTAATGCAGCATTGACATCACCGATCTTTCTTCGGTTATCCATAAAAGTTGCCCGCATGGATTTGTTTTGTGTATAGCTAAAGATAAGCATGATCAAAGTCACGATAAACAACAACAAAGCCAAAGGCCAGTAGATCAAAGACAAAATCACAAAGGAGCCGATGATCTTAATCAAGGAAATAAACAAGTTTTCCGGTCCATGATGAGCGAATTCACAAATATCAAATAAGTCACTGACTACACGCGACATCATAACCCCTGTATTATGTTGATCATAGTAGGAAAAAGATAACCTCTGGTACTGATCGAACAATTCTTTACGCATATCTCTTTCCATATGCGCACCCATGATATGTCCCTGGGCCGATACATAATAACGACACAAAGCACGAATCACATAGAGAACCAAAAGTCCGGCAAGTAACCAGATGAGTCCCTGCAAAATTTCCACACTTTTTTGAATAAACATCGTATCTGTGCAGTAGTTTAAAATCAATGGGAAAGCCAAATCGATCAAAGAAATGGTTAAAGCACAGAATAAATCAAAAAAGAAGACAAATTTATAAGGCTTATAATAGCCGATAAAATGTTTAAATGTTTTCATAGCATCACCGGGAATCATTATAACAGAAGCACACGAAAAAAGAAGCCGTTTTGCACGGCTTCTTACTAATCCTCTTTTTTGCTGGCCTGAACGATACGACTGGCCTGCGGTTCCGGTACCGGATCATAACGATCCATTTCCATTGTATATTTTCCAAGACCTTGCGTCATACTTCTCAGCTCTATAGAATATCTGGCCATTTCTGCCATTGGAACCTGTGCTTCAATGATCTGATCGCCATCTTCCGGTGTCATACCCATGATGGCCCCACGACGTTTATTCAAATCCCCAATCACTGTTCCAGTATATTCATCCGGTACTGTTACGACAACATTCATGATTGGCTCTAACAGAATCGGATGGCACTTTGTCATCGCATCTTTAAAGGCAAGTCTTGCGGCTAATTTAAAGGCCATTTCACTGGAATCGACATCATGGTATTTACCATCTGTCAAAGTTGTCTTGATGTTAACCATCTTATAGCCCGCTAAGCTACCTTCCTCACAACATTCTCTTAATCCATTTTCAACGGCCGGGAAGTATTGTTTTGGCACAGCACCTCCAAAGACTTTTTCATCAAATTCCATTTCTTCTACATCCGGATTTGGCGCAAAATCGACAAATACATGTCCAAACTGTCCATGTCCACCGGATTGTTTTTTATGACGACCTTCACCGGTTGCACTCTTAGTAATGGTTTCACGATACATAACCTTTGGATCAGCCAAAGTGACTTCAGCTTTGTATTTATTTTTCAGTTTATTTAAGATGACATCCAAATGCTGATCTCCGATACCATATACGACCGTTTCCTTAGTTTCCGTATTATTGATAACCTTAAATGTCGGATCTTCTTCGACTAAACGAGCCAAACCATTGGAAAGCTTATCTTCATCATTCTTTGTTTTCGGGAAGATAGCCTGCCCAAACATTGGTTCATCAAAGGCAATCGGATCAGCCATCAACAGCTTACCTTTTTCGCAAAGGGTATCGTTTGTCTTGGTATTCTGCAATTTGACCAGAGCTCCGATATCTCCGGTAAACAATTTACCGGCAGCTGTTTGATGTTTTCCTTTAATGATATAGATCGAACTGATTTTTTCCGGTTTTCCGTTATTGGCATTGACAAGTGTAGAATCAGAATTCAAAACACCACTTAATACCTTCAAGTAAGAAATACGTCCTACAAATGGGTCAACAATTGTTTTGAAGACCTGTGCTGTCAATGTTTCGGTTTCCGATGTCAACAATTCGACCTTCACTCCATTTGGTGTTGTAGCTGTGTACATTCCTTTTTCCGAATACGTTGGGAAATAAGAAATGATCAAGTCCATCAAACGCTGGATACCGATGGATTGAATGGCACTTCCGGAGAAGACCGGACAAATTTCTCCATTACGTACACCGATACGAACACCCTTTGTCAGCTCGGCATCGCTGAATTCTTCTCCCGAGAAGAATTTTTCCATCAGATCATCATCACCCATCGCAACGGCTTCGGCAATCTGATCTTTGTACATGCTGATTTCATCTTTCATGTCTTCCGGAACCGGCTGAGGTGTATCGCTTCCGGCATGTTCGCCTTTATAATACCAGGCTTTATTTTTGATGATATTGACAGAACCGACAACTTCTCCGTTTTCTACGATCGGTACTTCAAATGGAATGATCGATTTTCCAAATTCCTCATGAAGTAAAGTATAAGCATCGTTAAAGCTTGTATTTTCTTCATCCAGTTTATTGATAAAGAAAATCGTTGGTTTTTTCGCTTCTCTTGCCTGTTTAAAAGCTAATTTGGTTCCGGACTCCAATACATCTTTGGCATTGGCTACGATCAGGCAGCTGTCACCTACCGCAAAACCGGCTTGTTTTTCACCGACAAAGTCCAAATACCCTGGTGTATCGATGAAATTGATCTTACAGTCTTCCCATTCGATTGGAACGATGGATGAATAGACAGAAATGCCACGTTTGATTTCCTCGGCATCAAAGTCGATCATGCTGCTCCCATCGCTGGTCTTTCCAAAACGATCGGTCGCCTTGGTGTAATACAACATAGCTTCCAAAACGCTGGTCTTACCGGCACCACTATGCCCGATTACGCTGACGTTGCGTACTTCTGAACTTAAATAATCTCGCATGGTCCAATCCTCCTATCGTAAGATCGGCTCCAATTGAGCGCGACAGTGTTCTCTGACGTAATCTAAAGCTGTATTTCCCTGTTTGTCCTGCATATCTTTATCAGCACCATAGGATAACAATTTTTCAACAAGGCTTGGGTATCCTCCATAAGCAGCACGCATCAGTGCCGTACATCCGTTATTATCAAATAAATTCACGTTGGCATTTCTTTCCAATAAAATAGAGATCGTATCTCGTTTAAAGGCGATGCAAGCTTCCATCAAAGCGGTACGTCCTACTTCATCCTGTGCGTTGATATCCGCACCGGCATCCAATAAAACCTGCACACAGCGATCCTGTCCTAATAAGGCGGCACGCATCAATGCGGTACGTCCTCTGTCATCTTTGGCATTAACATCAGCGCCGGCATCCAGTAATGCCTTACAAATTGTTTTGTTTCCTTTTTTCGCAGCGCCCATCAAAGCAGTTTTTCCTTTATTATCCACCAGATTGACATCCGCTCCATTATCAATCAAAACCTGTACGACATCCTTGCGATCTCGCTTAGCCGCACGCATCAATGCGGTTCTTCCATCTCCATTTTGATAGTTGACATCGGCTCCTGCCTTGATCTGCCCACATACCATCGGGAAATCACCATTTGCGCATGCATCCCAAAATACCTTGTTGAAATTCTGATCCATTGTAAGTTCCTCCTTCTATTATGATTTGATCAAATACAGAAAAACTGGAATGCACCCATCCCAGTTTTATCCTCTATAAAAGAAGTGTGAATTTCCATTTCCGCTTGTAACAACAGTGCTTTTTGTCATCTTCACCACTTCCTTTGCTTGATTGGATTATATCAAAATCCCTACAAATGACAAATCAAGAGCCAAGAAAGACATTTCCGTGACCAAGTAAGCCACTTAGTAGCCAAATAAAGCATCCAGTTCTTCCAAACTGGTGACAAAATGTACATTTTTGATACCTTCTGCATCTAAAAATCCTTCTTTGATCATGACATCCAGTTGTTGCTTCAGAGTGTCATAATACCCATCCAGATTATAGAGTACACAAGGATAAGGTAACTGATCTAAACGAACCAGAGAAATGATTTCGGTAATTTCCTCTAACGTTCCCGGACCACCCGGTAAGGCAATAAATCCCTGTGCCAGATCGATCATCTTCTGTTTTCTCTGTGACATGGTATCCACCATATATTCTTCATCTAAATGATCATACAATTTTTCAATCTTTAATAAAAATCTTGGCATCACGCCGATGATTTTGCCTTTTCCCTGATAGACCGTATCCGCCAATAATCCCATCTGGCCTTTGCTGCCGGCACCATAAACCAATGTATTTTGATGTTTACAGATCCATTGTCCGATGGATTGTGTCAATTCAGAATACTTTGGATCATTTCCCATACTGGAACCTAAATAAACGGCAATATTCATAATACTTCCTCCTTGCCTGCTTCTACTATACCATGATGCATCATAAAAGTATCCTTGCAAACTTCTAAAAAAGACTGTGACGCGCACAGCCTTTACTTTAACACAAAACTAACTTGTCCTTTCAGTTTATCCACAGATTCACAGACGACTTTGACTTTTTGTCCGATCGTATATATTTTCTTTCGATCTTGAGAAACCAGGCGTGAGGCGACTTCATCAAAATCAAAATAGTCATCCAAAGAATGAATCGGTACCAGTCCCTCTACCGTATTTGGTAATTCCACAAAAAATCCAAAGTTATGCACACTGACAATGTTCCCTTTAAATATTTGACCGATTTTATCTTCCATATATTCCGCACGTTTATAGTCATTGACCTGCCGCTCCACATTCACGGCATCTTTTTCTTTTCCGGAAATGTAGAATGCCTGCCGTTCACATTTCGCCAAATCTGTATTTTTATCTTGTTTATTCTGTAAGAATAAATATTTACGCAACATCCGGTGTACGACTAGATCCGCATAGCGACGAATCGGCGAAGTAAAATGACAATATTCGCTTAAAGATAAGCCGAAGTGTCCCAGACAGTTGGCATCATATCTTGCCTTCTGCATCGCTCTTAAAGCTACATAGCTTAATACATCACAAAGGGCAGGATCTTGAATCGACTCCAAAAACTGCTGCATCTCCTTGGTCGTGACAGAATCTGGATAAAATGAGGTTCGAATTCCCAATGAGTGGGCCAACATGGTCAAATGTGAAACTTTTTTGGGATCCGGTGTTTCATGGACTCGATAGATACCCGGAATTTCACAAGTATTTAATGTATGTGCCACACAAACATTGGCCAGGATCATAGCCTCTTCAATCATCTGCTCGGCAAAGCCTCGTTCTCTGCATTGCACATCGATACATTTTCCTTCTTCGTCCAAAACCAGTTTAGGCTCTTTTGTATTAAAATCAATCGTTCCTCGATCGTGTGAGCGCGCCTGTAACAATTTAGCACAAGCTTCAAATGAATACAAAAGTTCTTGAATGTCTTCATATTCTTTTTGCGCCTGTCCATCGCCCTGTAAAAACCGATTGACCTTGGCATAGGTACAACGTTGATTGGAATGAATCAGACTTGGCACAATCTCATGATGCAGACAACGACCCGAAAAATCTATATCCATGACACAACTCAACGTGCAACGATCTACATTTGGATTGAGCGAACAAATGCCATTACTTAAGGCAAACGGCAACATCGGTACAACACGATCCGCCACGTAGATACTGGTAGAGCGGGCAAAAGCCTCCTGATCGATTGGACTGCCTTCTTTTACATAATGCGACACATCCGCAATGTGAACATACAAACGATAACCCTGTTGTGTCTTTTCAATCGAGATCGCATCATCAAAGTCTTTGGCATCATCACCATCGATTGTTACTGTCATTAAGTCACGAAAATCGCTTCGTCCCTGTCGTTCTGCTTCCTGCACTTCTTTGGGCATGGCATCGGCCTGGGCTAACACTTTGTCCGAAAAATGCTGGCGAACATTATTGGCGGAAAGGATGGAAGTGATATCCATTCCTTTTTCATATTCATACCCTAATAACTTTTCAATACGACACTGTAAGGGATCGGTGTATTTGGTGATCAAAACCAGAGCTTTCATACGATGTTCAATATTAAATTCATCTAAATTCTGAATTTGAAATGACGCATGCAGATCCACATCACTGTAAAAGATAAACTGTCCTTTTCTTCGATAGAATGTGCCGGTTACTTTTGTAATGCCCCGCGAATAAATATGAATAATTTCGTTTTTCTTTTTTGTACAATGCACTAAGACTTCATCTTTATCAAAGGCATTTCGTCCATATTTTTTCGGTACATACACCTTATCTTCTCCATTGGAAACCATAAATTCATACTTTGAGATATCTTTTACTTTTCCAACTACAAATTCTTTTTGATCAATATAAAAATACACACTGTGGTTGTTGCAGAGGATTCTCTCGTCTTCCAGTGCATTCAATGCCTGAATAAGTTGTGTAAAATCCTTTGAGGATTGGCATTTTAGCTTTCGTTCCAAATCCTTTATTGTCCATTGTTTTTTCTTTTCAAAACATTCTAAGATTCGATCTTTCATTTTATCACCACCAAAAAAAGACCTTACGGCCTTTATTAAACGATCTGTAATGCGATTACAAGTGCGAAATACAAAATTCCGCAAATCAAAGTAGCTCGAGAGATGACTTTCTCAGGTCCGCGTTCCTTTTGTACCGCAAACAAGTTCAAATCACCACTTCCGGTAAAAGCAGCACTCAATCCATCAGATTTTCCGCTCTGCAGCAGTACAAGTATTATGATGATACCCGAAAGCACCATTAAAATTACATTTAAAATATCTTCCATTTTATCCACTCTTCCTTATCAGAACCCATTATAACATAAACGAATCAAAAGAAAAGTCCAAACAGTCCAATAGATCACGAACAATGATGTCCGGATGAATGTTCAGTCTTTCCACATCTTTTTGTGTATGAACACCCGTCTGTACAAAGATCGTCTGCACATGCGCATTTTTCCCCAGTAAAATATCCGTTTCCAAATTGTCTCCGATCAAAATCACATCTTCCTTTTTCAAATGAAAGTGTGAAAGACAAAGTTCTAAGATTGGCGTATGTGGCTTTGCGATATTCGGACTTTTCTGCGAAGATGCATATTCAAACATGGCTACGATGCTGCCATTGCCCATTTCAAAACCACCGGGTTTTGCCAAGATACGATCTTGATTGGTGCCAATCAGCTTAGCCCCATTCAATAACAACTGCAGTGCTTTGGAATACTGTGCATAATCGGCGTCTTTATTCAGTCCGACAAAGACAAAATCCGGATTTTGATCTGTGATCGTAAAACCTTCATCCAACAAGGCTTGTTTCATACCTTCCTTGCCGATATAGTAAGCCGTATTTCCTGAATAATGAGAGCGAACATACTGCACACTGGCCATAGCACTGTTATAAAACTGATCTGGAGAAATACCCGTATAGCCCATATTCTCCATGTGAATAACGTTTTCTTCGCGGGTACGCATCGAATTATTGGTCAAAAACAGATATGGAATGTTCTGTTTTTGACAATGTTCTAAAAAAGTTTTGGCACTTTCAATGATCTGTGTACCCCGATACATCGTTCCATCCAAGTCAAAGAGTAAAGTTTTCATAAGCCTCCAAAAAAAGAAAGTCTAGTCGACTTTCTTTAAATCCATATAAGGAATTTCTGTTGGTGTTTCACGTCCAAACAGAATCAACAATACGGTTGCTTCCTGTTTTTCTTCATCCATAGCTTCCACAACTCCCTCTGAGTTTTTGAAAGCCCCGTTTAAGATTTCAACCGTATCACCTACACCAAAATCAACTTGAATGTTGATATCTTTGCGACCCAAACGACGTAACACGGAATCGACTTCTTCCTGCGCAACCGGGAAAGGCTTAGCCCCCTTGCCGGAAGATCCGATAAATCCGGTAACACCCGGTGTATTTCTCACAACATACCATGCTTCATCGGTCATGATCATCTGCACTAACAGATAACCGGAAAATAAATTTCGTGTCTTTTCTACCGGTTTTCCGTTTTTATACTCGATTTCCTTTTCTTCTGCCACAACGATCTGGAATAAATAATCTTCCAATCCCATTGTACTGATACGACGTTCCAGGTTCTCTTTTACGCGATTTTCCTGTCCCGCATAGGTATTCACAACATACCACTCTTTTTTCAACTCTTCTGCCATGATGTCCCTCCTAAACTATCCAACGATAACTTTTAAAAGACCGCTGGCTACGAGTTCACAAATAAAGAAATAGAATCCAAATAATAAAGTAAACAAAATGACCAATCCACTTGACTTCATCAACCCTTTAAAGCCCGGCCACTCTACTTGTTTGAGTTCACACCAGATTCCTTTGGGAGAATATGTTCTTTCTTTTCTTTCTTTCTTTTCTTTTGCCATAACGATCCCTTTCCTATTTTGTTTCTTTATGTAAAGTATGTTTGCCACATTTTGGGCAATACTTTTTAACCTCTAAACGCTGGGTATTCGTTTTTTTGTTCTTCGTCGTCACATAATTTCTGGACAGACATTCACTACACGTTAAAACGACTTTATCCGCCATAAAAATCACACTCCCACAGCTTATTCAATTTAACACTTATTCTCTACATTAGTCAAATGAAACTGTGCTTTTTTTAGATTTTCTATCCAATTTTTCTGTATTCTTCTACAAATATAAAAGGCTTAACCTGCAATTTGTTGATGTGACATAAATAATGTCAGTTTTGTTTGTAACGTTCAAGTGTAAAAAGAAATGAGGTACACATCATGTTACAAACAAATCAAATTTTAACTTCTTCCATTCGGGCAGAACTGTATCCTTTCCAAGTGGAAAAAATTACTCGTCAAGTCAATGATTTTATTCTTTCGAATAAGGAAAGTGAGGAATGCTCTTTTGAAATTTGTCCGAAATGTGGCGCTGTTCATCCCCGGCTGACCAAGGCCGGTTTCACCGCTGCCGGTAAGCAAATGCTTCGCTGTCATGAATGTGGAAAGCGTTTTGTTATTGACCATGGCGAGTTAACCTATTATTCTCATCAGAGTCAGGCCAAATGGGATGATCTGATTCTGGAAACTCAGAATGGAAATTCCATGAAGGAAACGGCTGTAAAAATCAATGTTCATGAAACCACAGCCTTCCGCATGCGTCATAAGTATCTCCATTCTTTAGAACAAACGGTGTATCCCCTATGTACTGAAAGATGAGATTGAATTCGATGAAAAATATGTACCTTTTTCCCATAAGGGAACAAAGATTTCTTCCGTTCCCGGCAAGAAAAGAGGAGAACCGGCCTCCAAACGAGGTCTGTCCGATGAACAGGTTTGTCTTCTGAGCGGTGTGGAACGTTTGGGAAAGTCCATCCTGAACGCTTTGAATCTGGCCAAACCTTCCAGTCAAGATATATTGAAAATGAAGGATCACATTCAAAATCATTCTTTTATCTGGACGGATGGATTAAGCAGTTATAATGAGCTGATTGAAGAAAAACAATGCGATCATAAAATCGTGAAGACAAAGGATGATTATGACAGGGTCAATCATCTCAACAATGTGAACAGTTTCCATCAGAAGATTGAAGCACAGTATAAGAGATATAAGGGAGTGGCCTCCAAATATATCAACCGATATGCGGCATTGTTTACCATGCAAAGAGAATGCAGAGACATGGATTCGATGGAAACACTGATTTATATCAAGCGAAAACTCAAGAAAACAAAATGTTACTTTTATATTCGTCAGTTAACAACACTGGATATTTTCACCTGCATACCGGAAAGATTTGCATAAAAGAGCTAAAGTCAATAAATTGCAAGTTAAGCCATATAAAAAATGAATCCTCATTTCTAGACGATTAAGTACCAATCTTGGAAACAGAAAAAGTCAAAATACAACGAATCCTTTTAGTTGTATAAAGTTACTATTCCTTATTCTATAAAAAGATAAAATCACTCCCACTAAAAGTGGGAGCTGATATAGTCTTCTTACTCTTGAAATACGATTTCCAGCTTTATACGATCCGGGTCTTCAAAATACACAGCGTAATGATTCATCCCTCCGGCATATGGATATTGTTCGTCATACAAAAGTGGTATCCCTTTTAAAATCAATTGTTCACGGATCCGATCAATTTTGTCTTTATCTTCACAAGAAAATGCCAAATGATTCAATCCAATATGACAACGATTGTATCCATTGGGAAGATATTTCTCTTGTACCTGAACGAAAACTAAATAAAAGCCATTTTTCCTATAGGAAAAACCTTGTGACCAATTTTGAAATAAAGTAAAGCCTAATAAGCTTAATAACCAGCTGTAAAATTCTCTCGTTTTTTCTAAATTGCTGATATAGATTTCAATATGATGCATCGGATTAGGCCGTCAGTTCTTCCTCGCTTATTTCATCTAACCATTGAGAAACAGAGCCTGTCACTTGTGCTAAACACCCTTCTTCAAACGGAACGATCAATCCGGCTTCTTTTACGATCTTTCGAAATGGCAGTGTTCCACCGATCTTACAAATATGTTGATAATCTTCAAAGGCTTTTGGATCCTTGTTTTCCATACGTGCCCAAAACTGCATGGCACAGACTTGGGCTAAGGTGTAGTCAATGTAATAGAAAGGTGACATAAAGATATGAGCCTGACGCATCCACCAGCCTCCTCTTTCCAGTATTTCAACTTCTTCATAGTTTTTATGCGGAAGATATTCTTTTTCCAAACGACGCCATGTATCCATGCGCTCTTTATGACTCATTTCTGGATGGGTATAGACTTCATGTTGGAAATGATCCACCAAAACACCATAAGGCAAGAATTTAAGACTTCCGGCCATATGCGAGTAATAATAGCGATTTACATCTTCTTCAAAGAAACTCTGCATCCACGGATGCGTAAAGAATTCCATGGACATCGAATGAATCTCACAAGATTCATAGGTTGGCCAAACACAGTCACTTGGATAGATATCTCTGGACTCATAAATTTGATAAGCGTGCCCTGCCTCGTGGGTCAAGACCTCGGCATCGTGTTGCGTTTGATTAAAATTCGCAAAAATAAACGGACTTTTATAATCGGGCATAAACGTACAATAACCACCGGCTGCCTTGCCCGGTTTACTGTCAAGATCCAATAGATCATGTTCGACCATGAAATCAAAGAAAACACCGGTTTCTTTCGATAATTCATGATACATCTTTTGGGCTCGTTTGACTAACTCGGCACGATCGTACTTAGGTGTTGGGTTTCCCTGCAGAAATTCTACCTTTTCATCCCAGGCATGTAAGGTATCATAGCCTAAACGTTTTTGTTGACGCTTGTACAAAGCACTGCATAGAGGAACAACATCCTTTAAAACCTGCCGGCGATACTTGGCTACATCTTCTTGGTTATAGTCATAGCGATGCATACGAGCATAACCTAACGCAATAAAATTATCATATCCCAGCTTTTGTGCCATACGTGTACGGACCTTGATCATTTGATCAAAGATTTGTGCAACTTCTTCTTCGTGTTGTTCAAACCAGTTCCAATACGCTTGTAAAGCATGTTTTCGCACGATACGGTCCGAAGAATTCGTTTTGACTTCCAAACTGGATAGATTATAGATTTCGCCATCAAAAGGAAGCTCGGCACTGGCAATTAAAGCCTGATATTTTGTCATCAGACGATTCTCTTCCTGCATATCTTCTATAATGATCGGATCAAAAGCTTTTAGATCCATTTCCTTTTGAAGAAAGAATGTCTCCGGAAGCCTGTGTTTCAGCTCCTCTAAAAAAGAACTTTCTAAAAGCGCACGATTGATTTTTTCATAATCTTTTTCCAATTCCGGCAATACCGTATCCAAATATTCTTGTTCTTTCGTATAATAAGCATCTTTGGTATCGACGGTGTGGCGAATTTCAACCAGTGATACCTGTGTTGCCACAAAACGACGGATCGTATCGACTTTTTTGATACAATCTTGTACTTGCTCTATATTATTGGCCTGCTGTATCTGTTCGGCAAGCTCTGATAATTGTTTCTGTAATGAGAGCGCATCCATATGTTGATACGCATATTCTTGAAACTGCATAACTTCTCCTTTCAAAAAAATGCATTCCAGCCCCAGATAAATAAGGCCAAAATTCCAATTCCCATCAAAAGAATCGGTCCAAATACACTCAGCGCCGCAATCATTAAGGCCATCCTATCGCCTTTTTCAAGGTTCGTATAGGCGTCCGGTTTTATCTCTTTCTTTTTGAAAATCGAACGGAATTGCTCACGCCCATTCATTCAAACTCTCCCGCAAAATGACAACGGACAAAATGATTCTTTTGAATCTCGCGATACGCCGGCTCCTTCTGTTTGCAGATATCCTTGGCAAAAGGACAGCGCGGATGGAATTTACAGCCGCTTGGAATATTGACGTTGCTGGGAATTTCCCCCTGAATGACACTGAGTTCTTTGCGCTTTTTAGGATCCGGAATCGGTATGGCCGCAATCAAGGCTTTTGTATATGGATGTTGCGGGTTTTGATACAGCACCTCTTTATCTGCTAATTCCACCATAGAGCCTAAATACATCACCCCAACACGATCGGAAATATGTTTCACAACGGAAAGGTCATGACTGATAAAGATATACGAAATTTTCTTTTCTTCCTGCATATCTTTCATCAGGTTGATAATTTGTGACTGTATGGATACATCCAAGGCACTGACAGGTTCATCACAAACCACAAAACTTGGATTTAATGCCAAAGAACGCGCAATACCGATACGTTGTCTTTGCCCGCCGGAAAACTGATGCGGATATCGATAACAATAATAGCTTGGCAGCCCACATCGATCCATCAGATCTTTGACATAGGTTTCCAGCTCGGGCCCTCGCTTAAAGATGCCGTGAGCCAGTAGTGGTTCTGCCAAAATATTAAACACATTCATACGCGGATTTAAGGAAGAATACGGGTCCTGAAAGATGATCTGCATCTCTTCTCGCAACTTACGCATCTCTTTTTTATTCTTCTTGGAAATATCCTCTTCACGGAATAAAACCCGACCGCCGGTCGGCTCATATAAGCGTAAAATTGTACGACCAAGTGTGGATTTTCCACAGCCGGATTCCCCAACCAACCCTAAGGTTTCACCTTCATAAAGATCAAAGGTAATATCATCCACCGCTTTGACGGCTGGTTGTCCTTCTTTATACTTTCCTTTTTTAATGGGAAAATATTTCTTCAAATTTTTAACTTCTAAGATTTTTTTACTTTCCGGCATGATCTTCCTCCTCATGTAAGAAGCACCATACATGATGGCGACTCTTTATCTTTGTATCACTCGGTTGTTCTGCTTTACATTTTTCCATCGCAAAAGGACAACGATCCGCAAAATAACAGCCCTTTGGCAAATACAAAGAATTTGGAACCGAACCTTCAATCGTTGAGAGTCGTTCTTCTTTATCCGCCAGACTTGGCATAGATTTCATCAAACCGATCGTATAAGGATGTTTCGGGTTTTCAAACAACTCATTGACCGGTGCACTTTCAACCACCTTACCGGCATACATTACATTGACATGATCCGCTACTTGTGCCACAACCCCCAGATCATGGGTAATCAACATGATGGAAGTTCCTGTCTTTTCCTTTAAACGATTCATCAAAGATAAAATCTGTGCCTGAATTGTTACATCCAGCGCCGTAGTTGGTTCATCGGCAATCAATAGTTTTGGCTTGCACGAGAGTGCCATCGCAATCATGACGCGCTGACACATACCACCGGAGAGCTGGAATGGATAGTTGTCGACTACTTTTTCCGGACGACTGATTCCTACCTCATTTAATAGCTTAATGGCACGTTCTCGTGCCACTTTGGCATCTACATCCTCATGGGTCATAATATTTTCAGTAATCTGGTCACCCACCGTGATCACCGGATTTAAAGAAGACATCGGCTCCTGAAAGATCATAGAAATCTCATTTCCACGAATCTCACGAATCTGTTCATCGCTGGCCTGAGCTAAATTAAGCCCCTTTGCATTCTCCGGTACATTGCCGGTATACATGATCTTAGAGCCCGGCATGATCTCGCCTGGTTTATCGACCAAACCTAAAATAGACATGGCCGTCACCGATTTACCACAACCGGATTCTCCGACAATGGCCAGCGTTTCATTCTCGTACATGGTAAAGTGATTGCCATCGACTGCTTTGGCATCTCCGCTTTTTGTATGAAAGTAGATACGAAGATCTTCTACTTTTAAAACTTTTTTATTTATGGACATACAAACCTCCTATCGTAACGCCTTAGGATCGAAGGCATCTCGTATTCCTTCACCGATCAAATTAATTGAAACAACCGTCAAAAGACACATGATTCCTGCCGGTGCCCATTGCCACGGATAGTTCAAAAAGATCTGTGATTCCCTTGCCAGATTCATCAAGTTTCCCCAGCTTGGTGTCGGTGCCTGTACGCCCATCCCTAAAAAGGAGAGCCCGGCTTCTGTCAAGATGGCACTAGCCATTCCCAGAGTCGCATTCACAATGATCAATGAAAATACATTCGGCATCAAATGCTTAAAGATCTTAGAAAAATCTGAAAAGCCTAAGGCCTCACAAGCCTGCATAAACTCCTGTTCCCGCAAGGTTAAGATCTGTCCTCGTACAAGTCTTGCCAGACCCGGCCAGGAAAGTGCTCCAATGATCAGAGCGACAACCAATAGTTTTTGTTCCTGCGGCACCCATAACATAATAAAAGAGACCGCTAAAATCATGGGAATAAACGGTAAAGAATAAACGACTTCGGTAAAACGCATCAATAAATTATCAATACGCCCTCCGTAGAAACCAGCCACACCACCGACGATAGAACCTAAGATCACCGTAAAAGCAGCTGCCAATACCCCAACAAAGATAGAAATTCTTCCCCCCAGAAACAAACGAAAGAATACATCACGTCCTTGTTTATCAGTTCCCAGAAGATGTTGTGCACTTGGCGCTAAATTCGTACTTGACAAGTCATAGTCATTGACATCAATCCCCAGAATAATCGGTACAAGAATCACAGAAAACAGAATGACTAAAAAGATAATCAAACCTGCCATTGCGATTCGATTTGCCCTAAAGCGACGCCATGCCAGAGTCCAGGGACCAACGACATCGATATGTTCTCCATTTTCTAAAATGATATTTTGTTTTTTCTTCATATCAACACCTCTAATCCTCTACTTTGATTCTTGGATCGAC
Source organism: Faecalicoccus sp. (assembly GCF_036552745.1). Classification (NCBI taxonomy): domain Bacteria; kingdom Bacillati; phylum Bacillota; class Erysipelotrichia; order Erysipelotrichales; family Erysipelotrichaceae; genus Faecalicoccus; species Faecalicoccus sp. The sequence continues at coordinate 3,068 of NZ_JAXKBY010000124.1, read as the reverse complement.
AAAGGAATACGCAATATCGGCTAATAAATTTCCCAAGACCATTAAGACAGCACTAAAAATCAAACAAGCCATTGCCAGGGAAGTATCACGATTATTGATCGAATCAATCAAAATTTTTCCAATGCCCGGCCAAACAAAGACTGTTTCCAAAATAACGGCACCTGAAAACAGAGAAGGAATATATAATCCCAACAATGTTACAAGAGGAATGCGCGCATTTTTAAACACATGCCGATAAATGACAACTTTTTCTTTCAACCCTTTCGAACGCGCTGTGCGAATGTAATCCATGTTAATGACTTCAACCATGGAGTTACGTACATACCGAGAAAACGTGGCAAAATTGCTAAAGGCCAAAACCGTCACCGGTAAAATTGAGTGAACAGCCACATCACCAATCATTTGAAAAACAGATGAATATCCAAAGGATTTCAACATCGGATCATACATACCATTGATCGGCATGCCTGGAATATTATTACCGACAAAGAAAATTAGAAGCATTGCGAAAAAGAAAGTCGGTACAGAAATTCCTAACAGTGAAAATACGGACCAGAAATTATCAAAAAAAGACCCCTTTTTCACGGCTTGTCGTATGCCTATAGGGATAGCGAATAATAATGCAATGATTAAAGAAAGTGCATTGAGATAAAACGTATTCCATACATAAGGTCCAATTACATCCGCAACTGGCTTTTTTAACGAAACGGAATTTCCTAAATCACCGGTTACAACACGTCCTAACCACCGAACATATTGTTCGGGAAGACTTTTATCTAACCCTAATTTTTCACGAACCTGATCCCGTTGTTCTTCGGTTGCCCTAGATCCGGCTCCAAAATAGGCGGTGACTTCATCGCCCGGCATAGCCTTAACGGTGCCAAAAATCACGATGGATATCACCAACAATACCGGTAACAAGACCAAGAGTCGCTTGAGTATATATTTAATCATTAGACTGCCTCCTTACGTATAAATAGAAGAGCAAGTCGAAAGGCTTGCTCTTCCTTTTGGTTTAGTTTTCAAGAGTCACTTGATCCATTGCCTGTGCCCAGCTATGTACCGAAGACGTATTCAAATTCTTAACACGTTTATTATAAAGATCAAAATACTGGTTTCCATAAATCGGCAAGTATGCATCCAATTGTGAAGCACGCTGCATAGCTGCTAAATAGTTTTCCTTAGAAACTTCCACATCATTGGTATATAAACCTTTTTTCAAGTAGTCCTCTAACTGTGCATCTCGAATATGTGAATAGTTATCAGGGGTGTCTCCATAGTAGTTATTGGCATCACTATCTGCAAGTCCTGTATATCCGGTTGCCAAGAAGAAGATATCCCATTCCGAAGATTTCTCAGGATTGCTGACTGTGTCCAACAACGTGTTAAAATCCACCGTGGTCTGTTTCAAATCCACACCGATTTCTTTCCAGGACTTCTGGACCATTGGAATCAATGTATCTAAAACCGAATTATCTTTGGATAACATCCATTTCACTTCTAATTTTGCTCCATCTTTATAACGATATCCGTCATCTCCGACTTTCCAGCCCGCTTCTTCTAAAACCGATTTTGCCTTTTCCAGATCAAAATTATAAACCGTCAAGCCATCAATCGTTTTTTCGCCACGTACATATTCTCCTAAGTTTTCTGATACTGGATTCCAATACACATCTGGAACATAACCCAATTCTGTATTTTCTGTAACTTCATCCGAAGCATCTTCAAATTTAAAGTAGCTGTCTACAAAAGCCTGACGATCTGTGGCATAGGATAAAGCCTGACGCACAGCGTTATCGGCCGTTGTATGCCCTTCACCGGCATTAAAACCAATATAACCTTCACCGGCGCGGAAATACGTGTTATAAGTCAATTTATCATCTTTGGAAACCGTACCGATTTTTTGTTGTTCAATAGTTTGTGGTAATAAATCGACATTTCCAGATTTTAATTCATCCACTTCTGTCTGAACATCGGTTGTCTTGATAATGATCTTTTCAACCGTATATTCTCCGTCTTTTGCTTCATAGTTCTCATTACGCACAAAAGAAGCACCAGAAGATTTATCATAGGAATTTAATTTATAAGGTCCACTGCCTAACATATCACTCGTATTGGATTCAATCTCGCTGGTATCCCCTTTTTTATAATCAAACTGGGCAGCACTCATGATTCGTACGCTATCTCCAAATGTCACTAAATTATCAATACGAGGTTGTTTGGCATGAATAATAACGGTTTCATCATCCGGCGTTTCAATACCCGTCAATTCTGTGGCATCTCCCTTGTTGTATTCTTCATACCCGACGATGTTTTCGGCATTGATGGCAAAACGGCCCGTATAACTAGGATCCGCTAAGAGAGTAAAGCTATACTTAACATCTTTACTGGTCACCGGTGTACCATCGGAGAATTTAGCACCTTCGCGAATTTTAAACGTGAACGTCAATCCATCTTCACTAATTTCCGGCATCTCTTGTGCCAATTCAGGAACAAGTTCGTTCTCTGCGTTGTAACCCAGTAATCCTTCATATACCAAATCAATAGCATAATTATCATAACTGCTACTATAGTAGGCTGGACTGAAGACACCGTTTAATTCCTGATTCACACCTACCGTTAACGTATTGTTCTTATCCGAAGAACCGGAAGAGCAGGCAACCAATGTCGTTGCCATAGCACAAGATGCTAAACCAGCGATCATTCTTCTTTTTTTCATAACTTCCTCCTTGAATGATGAGCATGTCAAAAACCAGATTCATGGTACAAATCCATGCTGTATTCATTTGTATGGTTCCACAAGCCGATCCAAAAGAAATGAGATTGCACTTTATCACTGTTCTGTTTCAGCTCTCAGATCCATAAAAGACTAAAATTGAAAACAAGTCAAATAATGTGTAAAAAAATAAACTTATTTTCAATTCATAGTTAAATTATAGTTCATATTCATTTTATTATCTAGTCAAAATTGTAAAAATTTTTCAGAAAAAATTTTCAAATAAAAAAAGAATTCCTGTCATGGAATTCTTAGAGTATTTCCTGTAAACATTTTTTTATCTTACGTACCG
>NZ_JAXKBY010000123.1:0-2973 GCF_036552745.1 Faecalicoccus sp. | reverse complement strand
CCCATCTGCCGCATGAGAAGCTCCCTGTTCATGAGCTGTCAGGACATGATGTATTCGATCATCCGCTTCATAGATTGCATCATATAAATTGATGACCTGACCACCAGGATAACCAAACACAAATTTTGTTCCCTGCTCGATCAACGTTTCAATCGTGATCTGCGCTCCCGATAGTTTCATGTTCTCACCTTTCTTTTCTAATATCGACTATTATAACAGAAAATTCTTTCATTTTACACATATTTTGAAACTTTTTTCATACTATTTTCATTATTTTCAAAAACTATACAAATCTACTTTAAACTGATACACTTATTCCATGAAAGTTATTATTAGCCCTGCCAAACAAATGAAGATTTGCGAAGACGATCTCTTGCCTCTTTCAACCCCTCGTTTCTTAGACAAAGCAGCCTGTCTTCTACATCAGCTTCAATCCAAAAGCTATGAAGAGTTAAAAGAAATCCTGCAATGCTCCGATAAGCTTGCCACAGAGGCCTATCAAAACTATCAAACCTTCCGATTTGATCAAAACCCTTCTGCCGCTATACTAACGTATAAAGGAATTCAATACCAGTATATGGCACCTCAAATCTTAGAGGATGCATCACTTTCTTATCTGCAGAACCATCTTTTCATCCTGTCGGGTTTATATGGAATCCTTAGACCTTTTGACGGCATTGCAAAATATCGTTTGGAAATGCAGGCAAAAGTGCCAAATTCTCTATATGACTATTGGAAAGATGATTTAGCCAATACCATCAATGACAATGTGATCTTAAATCTAGCCAGCGAAGAATATGCCAAATGCATACGCCCCTACAAAGCTTTGATCGAAGTTCACTTTTACGAACAATTACCAAATAAAAGAGTAGAAAAAGGCGTTTATGTCAAAATGGCACGAGGCCAAATGGTACGTTTTCTGGCAGAACATCAAATAGAATCACTAGATGATGTGAAAAAATTTCGTGAAAGTGGCTATGAATTCGACGAAGAGACAAGCACAGAAACTGTATTCAATTTTGTCAGAAAATCAAATAACCACGAATTGAACATAAAAACCAAGCATAGTAAATGAGACCTTTGAAAATACAGAGGTCTCATTTATTTTAATTTCGTTCAAAAATTAAAGATATATCAACAGCTTTTGTTTTTTTATTCGACGTCTAATGCATCTGTATAGATTTTAAAATAGCCGGTCGTAAAGATGCTTCTACTCCTAATAAATCCATGGCTTCTTCTATATTCGAAGTTACATGATTCTTCATTAAATTTATAACACTTCTTCAAATTCCTTCATCTTTCCCTTTTTCCCAGATCGCATCACTGAATGTACACATCTTTCTCATCTCGCTTTCTTCTTTTAACATTATACCATACTTCTTCTCTAGGATTTCTATCCTTTGCTCATAGCTTCTTTGTGATAGAAACAAGATTTCCAGATACTCCATAACACTCTTTTCACTGCTCAGGATCTCTTCCATGCTCTTGTGATCGCTGTTGTTTCCGGGGATACAGTAATATGATCTCCATCAGGTCATAAAACTCTTTTGCATGTTTAAGATGAACCACAATGTTTCTTTCTTCGATCCTGTATCTATTGATCGTATTGTCCTTATACCTCGCATGGCGCAAACAGATCCAAAAAGTGATTATTTTTTGTATGTTGTCAAAGTCATCTTCTTCAAAGCCTTCCGGATCGTTTCTTTGTCGGGCCACCATTCTTGTGGCATAGTAAAAGCCTCGATGAAACAGATCATAGGTACCGGGATCCATCCCCTGTGGTTCGATATCGATCCACATAGAGTTGCTGTTTTGTGGATTTTTGAGCTTATAGAGAAGATCATAGCGGATCATACTTCCCCTGATACTTTGATCCTCCACATTTTTACTGATCATCTTGTCAAGGCTTTGTCCTTCATCCAGCAGATCCTGTATCTCTTCCAGGGAAAGATCCTTATATTCTTCCAGACAGGACTGGAACAAATAGGACAGGATCTGTTTATACGACAGGATCTTCTTGCACTGTTCATCATACAGTCGTTTTGACTCCTGCACGATTTCTTTCAATTCTTTCTTGTCTTCCATTTGAGTTCCCTCCTTTTCTCTACACTATTTAATATGTATGAAAAGAGAAAACTATTAAAAATTCTTTTAAAAACAGTAAGTGAGTCCTAATTTTTTAGAACACACCTTCATCTTTTAATTGATCTGAATCTCCATATACGTTTTATAAAATTTCAACTATGCTTGCCAACATTTATTAACCAACAATAATATAGTTTACAAACTATAAAAAAAGAGTGATTTCTCACCCTTGTAGTTGTGAATGTGCTTCTTCAATTAAAGAAACGACTAACTTTGTCTGTTCACAAAGTCTTTGATATTCTTTTTTATCGTCCTTTTGAATAATATTTTCAAAGACCTGACACTCATAAATCATATGTGGAAGCTGGTCAATGCCTAACTCTACTGTTGTTTCTTGGTCTTCCTTGCCAATCATATCACCTTTTAGAGGTAAAAACTGTACATGTTTACAAACACCACAGCTCGAACCATAGACACGAATCGTTCCCTGATCTCCCTGAATAAAGACTTGGTTTGGTGAACTGCTATCTTTAGCACCTACACAAATGGCCAGCTTATCCGGATACCGAAGAATCGCAATACCGCTGGTATCGATACCATTAAAACCTTGATTTGCGTTATACTCGATTGAGTCCGGTTTTCCAAAAAGACCGGTTACAAAATGAAGACAATATACATTGATATCCATCAAAGCTCCACCATTAAAAGCCGGATCAAATACATTGGTTACCTGATGATTCTTATATTTATCATAGCGTGACGAAAACTGTGAAAAGTTACATTGAACCAGCTGTACTTTTCCGGTATCTTTTAAATGCTCTTTTACGATCTGATAGTTTGGAAGATGAATCGTTGTAATTGCTTCAAAAATATAACGATTGTTCTGAT
>NZ_JAXKBY010000122.1:0-5132 GCF_036552745.1 Faecalicoccus sp. | reverse complement strand
AATTCGAGTTCTACTGGTTTTAGATGGTTCAAGAATGTTTCGTTGATCATAGGGAATCTCCTTTATATATCAAAGAATATCCCTGAATCTGACGCTATTCATGTTGAATCATCAACTTTTTAGTTGAATTTAGCGAAAAATTATAAAAAGTCATATGAATGCTCAGAGAAGATAGCAATCTATCTGCGGGATAAACTGAAGATCCTGCTGAATGAAGAAGAGAAACTGTATCTGATGCTTCACATCAACAGACTATGTACCCGTGAGGACTGTGACCAATAAAACGGGCGGGACCCTCATACATAGAACGATTTATTCGTTTTCATGTATGAGGTTTTATTTTTATTCGATTAAAACATTTTCCATTGTGGCCACATGGAGAATGTGTTAATAAAACAAAGAAGAAAAATGACAAAGAAGAGTTTAAATGAGACCGCAGCAAAAGTGCTGGAACTGATTGGCGGCAAAGAGAATATCTCACATTTTACACACTGTATTACCCGATTAAGATTCAATGTGATCGACAAGAGCGAGATCGATGAGGAAGGATTGAAAAAAGTTGCAGGTATTTTAGGCGCTCAGTGGTCTGGCGAACAGTATCAGATCATTGTCGGCCAGGATGTCGATGATCTTTACAAGGAGATATGTGAAGTGGGTGGCATCAAGGTGGAAAAGGCGATCGATGAGAATCTGGATGGAAATCTGACCAAAGATAAATTCTCGTTCAAAAAGATTCCTTCGATCATCGTTGAAGTCATATCCACTTCGATCATGCCGTTTATTCCGGTGCTGATCGGTGCAGGTATGATTAGCGTCCTTAGGACACTTTTGAACCTAATCGGCGTGCTCAGCGAAGAGAGTATGACTTATCAGATCCTGTCAATCGTTTCCGATGTGGCTTTCTATTTCATTCCGGTCTTCGTAGGTAAGGGTGCTGCGAAAAAATTCGGTGTAAATGAAGGTCTTGGTATCTTCATGGGTCTGCTACTGGTTTCCCCATCCCTTGCGGCGATGGTCGATGAAGGAACGAAGATGAGCATATTCGGTATTCCAATCTACGCGGCTTCTTACAGCTACCTGGTATTCCCGGCCATCCTTTGCGTTGCGGCTATGGCACCAATCGAAAAGTTCTTTGCAAGGATCTCGCCAAAGATGCTGCGTTCGACACTGGAACCGACCTGTACGATCCTAGTGATGATTCCGCTGGCTTTATGCCTGCTTGCGCCTCTTGGCACGATCATCGGCAATTATATCGGAACTGCACTGGTGTGGCTGTATGAGACAGCTGGATTTATTGGCGTAGCTGTCCTTGGCATGCTTTATCCGCTACTGGTCGTTACAGGAATGCACTGGGGTACAGTGCCATACTGGTTTGAAACTTTTGCGACAAAAGGCTTTGATCCGCTGGTTTCAATTGCGGAATGTATGCACAACATCACGCAAGGTGCTGCTGCTTTTGCTGTCGCATTAAAGACAAAAGATGACAATCTGAAATCGACTGCCTTGTCATGCGGAACAACGGCGATAATTGGTGGTATTTCCGAACCTTCTTTGTTTGGCGTTAACCTGAGACTGAAGAAACCTCTGATCGCATCAGTCATCGGCAATGCGGTAGGATGCGGCATTGCGGGTATTGCAAAAGTCACATGCAATGCAATCTATGGAAGCGGCGGAATTCTTGTAATACCATGTTTCGCAAAGCCAGGAACAAACAATCTTCTGTTCTGGGTCATTGCCATCGTAGCCGGTGCGGCAATTACGTTTGTGATTACATATCTCACACATGTTGATGAGGAGGATTGATCTATATGGGTTTCAATAAAGACTTTTTTTGGGGTGGTGCCCTTGCGGCAGATCAGTGTGAAGGAGCATATGATGAAGACGGAAAGGGATTAAGTACTGCAGACTTAATAACTTCCGGCGACGTCAACACGCCAAGGCAGATTACTAAAACGATAGAGCCGGGAAAGAATTATCCTTCACACAAGGGTATCGATCATTATCACAGATACAAGGAAGATATAGCTCTGTTTGCTGAAATGGGATTCAAAATGTATCGCTTCAGTATTGACTGGTCAAGGATCTATCCGAATGGTGATGATGAAGAGCCAAACGAACTTGGCTTGAAACACTACGATGATGTTGTCGACTATTGCCTTGAACTTGGCATTGAGCCAATGATCACTATGGATCATTTTGAAACTCCTATTGGATTTCAGAAATTCGGTTCCTGGACAAACCGCAAGGCAGTTGACTGTTTTGTCCGCTACGCAAGAACGCTTTTTACAAGATTCAGATCCAGAGTAAAGTACTGGCTTCCGATCAACGAAATCAATAATCTTGTCGAGTGTCCTTATCAGTCGGCTGCCATGGACAATGACTCCACTTATGAGGACAGGATGATTGCTTCCTATCATCAGCTGATCGCCCATGCACTTACTGTAAAGATCGGACATGAGATCGATCCGGAAAATCGGATCGGAAATATGTACAGCGGCATCTTTGCCTATCCGGCTACTTGCAATCCGAACGATATCGTTGCTGCACAGGAATTCATGAAGAGGTATCTGTTCTTTGTGGATGTTCAATCAAGAGGATATTATCCTTCATATAAGTTGAAAGAACTGGAACGCATGAATATCAAACTTCCTGTACTGGATGGAGATGAACAGATCCTGAAAGAAGGAACAATCGATTTTCTGACATACAGTTATTACAACACCACCGTTGTTGGTGAAAAAACCAAAGATATGAATTTCTTCACGTTTGATACCGGCTACGAAAATCCTTATCTGCCAAGAACGAAATGGGGATGGGATATCGATCCTCAGGGCTTGCGGTATTCATTGAACTTTCTGTATGATCGCTACCAGAAACCAATCTTCATAACAGAAAACGGGATCGCTGATTTTGAAGAACTGGAAAACGAGACCGTTCATGATGCATACCGTGTTGAGTATCTTAAAGCGCATGTCGAAGAAATGAAAAAAGCAGTTGAGATCGACGGAGTGGATGTAAGAGGCTACTTATGGTGGGGGCCAATCGATGTGATCAGCTTCGGTACGGGAGAAATGAAAAAACGTTACGGTTTTATCTACGTTGATCAGGATGATTTCTGTAACGGAACGGGCGAAAGGATCAAAAAAGATTCATTTGAATACTATAAAAGAGTAATCAGATCAAACGGCGAGGAGCTTTAAGATGAAATTATTTGACGCTTTCAGAAAGAAACAGGAAACACTCGCACCGGTAACAGTTACAGACACGCAAATCGCTGCAATCGCAGATTGTGAAATGATGAATGTGGCGGATGTGAAAGATGAAATGTTCGCACAGCAGATGCTGGGCCAGACCGTTGCTTTCCTCAGTGACGCCGACACACTGACAGTCTGTGCACCGGCCAATGGCACGCTTTCCGTTATGTTTCCGACGGGACATGCCTTTGGAATCACGATGGAAAGCGGTGTTGCGCTGCTGGTCCATATCGGGGTCAATACAGTGGAGGAAAATGGCAGTGGATTCACGATCCTGAAGAAGAAACAGGGTGATTCCGTTAAAGCGGGCGACCCAATCGTGACCGTCAATCTGAAACAGCTCAGAAAGAAATATGATATGAGCACCATGCTGATCGTGACCGACACAAACGGACATGAAGTGAAGATAGAAACGGTTTCTTCCGTCACCAGAGGTCAGATCATCGGGGAGGTCTTATGAAACTGCTTGTTCAGTCAGACGATTATGGAATCTCAAAGGCTCAGGCTCATGGCTGCATCGAAGGAATCAGAAACGGGCTGATCCGCAATACCGGATTTTTCACAAACATGCCCTGGGCAGAAGAATGTGCTGAATGGATCCGACTGTATCTGAATCAGATTGCCTTTGGCATCGACCTGAATATCACTACCGGAAAGTCGGTTCTTCCGCATCATCAGATACCCACAATTACAAAAGAAGACAATTCTTTTATCCAATGTCATTAAGTTAAGTCAAATAAATTCTTAGTGATATTAATTGAAAATTCAAGAAAACAAATCTTTAGCGAAAGTTAACAGCTTTTCCATAAGATTTGTTTTTTAATTCTTGAAATCATTGATTTTCAAGCATGACAAAAATGCCAGTTGTACATTTTTTGAAATTTTGCTGTCAATAGTCAGCGATAATGTCCTAAAAAAATCTTATTATTAGCGGAACAGTTTGAGACGATAGTATTATTGTCCAAATTCAAAGTCAACCACATATCGAAATAGAAATTAAGATGGATGAGTTGGATTTAACGGCGGCGGAAAGTAAAGCAACCTACGATGAAATCAAAGCCTATGTTTTGAACAAGTACGGACTAAAAGTAAGCCAGCTTTATATTGCTCAGATAAAAAGAAAGTGTGGAATCATCGAAAGAAAAAATTATAACGTATCCAAAAAGGAAGATGCGAAAGTACCGCAGTGCCCGCCAGAGAAAGAGGCAGCGATTATGGACGCATTAAAGCATTTTCAAGTGATTTGAAAAATTTTATAAAAACGCCGTTTTCGGACGGCGCTCACTTCAAAAGGTGTTGCTTTCGGGCAGCGCCTTTTGTTTTGCCGGTCTGAGAGAAAAGGGGGTGAAAACATGGCCGAGCCGGGTGCATTGGATTACTTTTATGGAATGGAGGCAGAACAATATACCTTACAATATACCTTTTACCGGATTGCAAAGGCTATAGTCCGAATACCGGCAACGATGTAGTGTAGGTAGTCGGTAGATACCTACATTATTTTGAAGCCTTGTTCTTTGTAAAGGACAAGAATCAAAAATGCAAAGCGCCTGGTGATTCCATCTCGCTCACCACTACAAATGGCAAGAGACTAAATAGCCAGAAAACAGCCAAGCAACAAAAAAGCAACAAATCTTTTTCAGATTTACTGCTTTGATTGACCACCGGTGGATGGCTGATATTCAGTTTTGAAAGTCTGGATCAGATTAGCCGGATAAACCGGAAGTTGCTTACTTATTTTTTCGCTATACCCACAGTTTGGTGATTTAGCCATAATTCAGCATTAAAAAGAAACTTCAAATAAAGCATCTGTTGCAATCTGCCGGATAAAAAAGTAATGAATAGAGTACTTCAACTTCTTTAAGACATAGACAAGTATTT
>NZ_JAXKBY010000121.1:0-14032 GCF_036552745.1 Faecalicoccus sp. | reverse complement strand
AGAAGTTGAAGTACTCTATTCATTACTTTTTTATCCGGCAGATTGCAACAGATGCTTTATTTGAGGTTTCTTTTTAATGCTGAATTATGGCTAAATCACCAAACTGTGGGTATAGCGTAAAGTTATAATGAAAATAAATCTCATTAATAAGAAAACTATTTCATCAATAATTTAACACACCCATACATTCCAGCATCATTCTCAAGCTTCGCCAAAACAATTTCAGTATTCGCACAAGCATGAAAAGCGTATTTTTGAAAATATTTTTTTATTCCGGATGTTAAAATATCTCCCGCTTTAGAGACACCTCCACCTATCACTATGATTTCCGGATCAATTACGCTACAAATAGAAGCCAAAGAATTTCCTAATATTTTACATACATTATTAACAATTTCAATCGCTATAGAATCTCCTTCTTTTGCTTCATCGTATATATTCTTTGCTTCCAAAGAAAAATACTTTCTTAAACTCGAAGAACGCTCATCATACAATAATTTTTTCCTCGCTTGTGTAACAATTCCTGTAGCTGATACATATTGCTCTAAACACCCATGATTTCCACAACCACATGCACTCTTTTCATTATCCTTTACATGCATATGTCCAATTTCTCCACCAGCTCCATGTACTCCAGAAACAATTTTTCCATTTAACACGCATCCGCCGCCTACTCCTGTTCCTAATGTAATCATCAAGACGTCTTGATATCCTTTTCCGGCGCCTTGCCACATCTCACCAAGGGCTGCAACATTTGCATCATTTCCAACCTTTACATTTAAACCTGTCATTTGTTTAAAATCTTCTTCAATCTTTTGTGCTTTCCATCCCAAATTAACACACCCATTGACAACGCCTTCTTTTGTTACTGGTCCAGGAACCCCTAATCCAATCCCAATAATTTCATTCTTGTTTAAATTCTGTAAAGCAATTTTATTTTGTATAACATGTGCAATATCCTGCAATATGTACTTTCCATTATCAATTTTATTTGTTTGAATCTCCCATTTATCAACCAGCTTTCCATCAATTGAAAACAAGCCAATTTTTATAGTTGTACCTCCGATATCAACACCAAAACCATATTTCATAATATTTTACTCCTAAACATATTTCTTTGCAAAATTCCATGTATCTCTACACATATCATCTAAATCCTTTTCAGCTACCCAGCCAAGCTGTTCTTTTGCTCTTGTAGGATCTGCGTAGCAAGTCGCAATATCACCTGCACGTCTTGGTTTGATCACATAAGGAATCTTGATTCCATTTACTCTTTCAAAGGCATGTACAATATCTAATACACTATAGCCTTTTCCTGTTCCTAAGTTACAAATATGAACACCAGGCGTATTGTATTTTTCAATCGCTAATACATGACCCTTAGCCAAGTCAACCACATGAATATAGTCACGAACACCCGTTCCATCTGGCGTATCATAATCATCACCAAATACACCAAGTTCAGGAAGTTCACCAGTCGCAACCTTCATAATATATGGCATCAAGTTATTTGGAATTCCCTTTGGATTTTCACCAATCAATCCAGACTCATGCGCTCCAATTGGATTGAAATAACGAAGTAAAGTTACACTCATTTCTGGATTTGCGAATTGCACATCCGTTAAAATTCTTTCCATCATAGCCTTTGTTGAACCATATGGATTGGTTGTAACACCTAGCTTACAGTCTTCTGTTAAAGGAACCACTTCAGGATCTCCATAAACAGTAGCACTTGAACTAAACACAATACTTGGAACATGATATTTCTTCATCATCTTGGCAACCACCAAAGTTGTCATCAAGTTATTTGTATAATACTCAATTGGTTTTTGAACACTTTCACCAACCGCTTTAAAAGCCGCACAATGAATGACCGCATCCAATTTATTTTCCTTAAATACAGATTCCGTCTTTTCCTCATCTAACACATTAAATTCATAAAACTTAACATGCTTTCCTGTAATCTTATAGATTGAATCCAACACATCTGGTTTTGAATTTGAGAAATCATCGATCACGACAACGTCATAACCACTTTCTAATAATTCAACACAAATATGACTACCAATATATCCGGTTCCACCTGTTACTAAAATATTCATTAGTCAATAACCTTGCAGCCACCTAATTTTCTTACTTTTAAGATATGGCAGCTTCCCTTTCCAAATACTTTTTCAATTTCTTCTTTATATGTTTCTACATAGCTATTTTCAACAAAGGCCTGAATAGTTCCGGCAAAACCTCCACCATGAACACGACATACGCCATGATCTTTTAAAATCATTTCAGACATAGCTAAGCCTAAAGATACAGCCTGGTTCTTATAGTCAAAGTCTGCATATACGTTTTGAAGGAATTTATAGCTTGAATTTCCTGATTCTTGAATCAATGTCTTGAATCCTTCAAAATCATCCTTGTTCAATCTTTCTACGATTGTATTAACACGTCTATTTTCATTAAAGAAATGGATGGCTCTTAAAATTGCACGATCATTATTTAAAGCCGTTCTTAAGTTTGCGATATTTGCATAGAACTCATCTTCATCTACTTCACGAAGAACTTCCTTACCAAAATAGTGAGCTACCTCTTTCATTTCTTGTGGTACTGCACCATAGGCATCTGTTAAATCGGCATGACTTCCCTTTGTATCTACAATGCATAAACTGTGATCATATTTTGAGAAATCAACATTCACACTATTTACAATTGGATTTGAAGTATCTTTAAAGTCAATTGAAATAAGCCCACCAACAGCACATGCACATTGATCCATCAATCCACATGGTTTTCCAAAGTATATGTTTTCTGCATATTGACCTACTTTAGCGATCGTTACCATATCGATCTTCATATCATTGTATAATCCATCAATAATTGTACCGATAATAGATTCAAATGCTGCAGAACTTGATAGTCCTGCCCCCATTAATACATCACTTGTGATAAAAGCTTTGAATCCACCAACGTTATAGCCTAATTCTTTTAATTTAGAAACAACACCACGAATCAAGGCTTCACTTGTTCCAATTTCATTTTCTTTTTTGTCTAAATCATTTAAATCAATTGGTTTGATGTCAAAGTCATCTGAAATCACTTTAATTACATGATCTTGTTTAGATACAATTCCAATCGCATCTAAGTTGATAGATCCCGCAAGCACACAACCATGTTGGTGGTCTGTATGATTTCCTGAAATTTCACTTCTTCCTGCAGCACTATAAATGCTCACTTCATCATCTCCAAATAAAGTTTGGTATTTATCTAATGCACCAGCATAACGTTGTTTTTGGTATTGTAATAAACTTGGATCTGCATATAGATCTTCAATTAATGCATCATATTTTCCTGATACTACTTGTTCTTTAATTTCTGTTGTTTTCATTTTCTTACCTCGAATGTATATGTTGTTTCTTCTTCAAATACTTGTCCTGCTTTTAATAAAACATTTGGATTCTCTTCTTTATGAATCGAATCGGCAATATAGCTTGTTTCAATACACAATCCATCTTGCGGATGCATAATCTTTCCATATTTATCTGTCTGCCCATCTAAGTAGTTAGCACTATAAATTTGTGCTGTTGGATATGTTGTAGATACTTTTAATTCAATACCACTTAATGGACTATATAGACATACTTGATTTTCCTTTGTATCAAATACATATGGATGATCATAACCTCTTGCGATGATTAATTGTTCATCCTCTGAATGAATAAAATCTCCAATTCTTTTTTCTGTATTAAAATCAAATGCAGTCTCTTTAACATCTTTTAATTCACCTGTATATAATCCATCTGGATCTACACAACCAAATTTAGAAGCAGAGATTTGTAACGTATGATCATCAATATTCGATGCATAACCATTTAGATTGAAATAGCCATGATTTGTGATATTAATCAAAGTATCTTTGTCACTAACACCACTATATTGAATATGTAAACTCGATTCATCTAGCCAATAGATCGCATAGAAATCTAAAGTTCCGGGATATCCTTCTTCTCCATCTTTTGATACATAGTGGAATTTAACACCATCTTCAATTAAAGTATAATCAAATACTTTATAAGAAAATCCCTCAATGCCTCCATGTAATGAGTTTGGCCCATTATTGATAGGTACATGATATTCTGTACCATTTATTATGAATGTTCCTTTTTCAATACGATTACATACTCGTCCTACTAAGGCATTTAAATAGGTTCCATCTCGTTTTTGATAATCTTCAACATGTTCAAATCCTAAAATACAATCACAGTCTTGATTATTTTTGTCTTTCGTTACAATCTTTAAAAGAGTACAACCAAAGTTTGTAACTTCTACAGTTAAATGTGAATTGGAAATTGATAATACATCAATCCCATTCTCTAATCTTTCTTTTACCTCTACCATAATGTTTTCACAAATCGGCTAAAGCCGTCTATCCCTTCATCATCCATTTTATATACACCGACATTCTCTAATACAGACACGAATTTCTTTGTGACTTCCATCTCCATGAATGTATCCACATTTGTATACGAGCATGTTTTTAGGTGTTCATACCATTCTTTATGTTTTTCAAGTTCTGGATAAGAATCAAAATCTGCTTTTCCAGATAAACATAATTTAATTTGTTCTAACTCCGTTTTTAATCGTGCCGGCAAAATCGCAAGTCCCATAACTTCAATCAACCCAATATTTTCTTTTTTAATATGGTGATGCTGAGAGTGAGGATGGAAGATACCTAATGGATATTCTTCTGTAGTACGATTATTTCGTAAAACTACATCCATTTGATATTTGCCATCTTTCTTTCTTACAATTGGCGTTACTGTATTGTGACGAACGCCATCTTCATTGGCGATGATATCTAAACTTTCATCACTATATGTACACCATGTTTCAAAGATTTTAGTAGCTAGATCCAATACGTTTTCTTTTGATTTTGATGTTAATCGAAGTGTTGATAGTGGCCAGTAAAGCATATCCACTTGTACATCCTTATATGTATAGCTCTTAACAACTTTTGCGTCTTCCATTGGAAAATGGTGCCTTCCACCTTGATAGTGGTCATGACTTAAAATAGATCCACCCACAATCGGTAAATCTGCATTACTTCCAATCATATAGTGTGGGAATTTATCAATAAATGCGAATAAATGCTCAAATGTAGAACGATCCATCTTCATTGGTGTATGTTCACTATTAAATACAATACAGTGCTCATTATAGTACACATATGGTGAATATTGTAAATTGTATGTATGTCCATTTAAATCCAATGGAATAATACGATGTGTTTGTCTAGCTGGATGATTTAAGTTTCCGGCAAAGCCAACATTTTCCTTACATAATAAACATGCAGGATATGAAGTACTTACGGCATTTTTTGCCTTTGCGATTTCCTTAGGATCCTTTTCTGGTTTTGACAAATTGATTGTAATTTGAATATCGCCATATTTACAAAAATGTGTAAAACTGATATTCTTATCAATTCTTGATTTACGGATATAGTTAGAATCCATACTTAACTTATAGAAGTAATCTGTTGCACTTTTTGGATTCAAAGAATATAGACTCTTAAAAGTATTCACAACTTCACTTGGCCTAGGCATTACACAATTCATAATGCGTGTATCTAGTAAATCTTTTTCAGTTACAGTATCCTGAATCATACCTTTTTCAACCGCATAATCTAACATGAAATCTAGAATCTCATAGATAGAACAGTCTTCTACTTCTTCTCTTTTAAATTCTTGGATGCCAAATAGATCAATCAATAAATTTGCAGAATAATCATAATCGTATTTCTCGATCATTCCATTCTTTAAAGCATACTCTAATATCTGGTTAATTTTTTTGTTCATTTTCCATTCCTTCTATTTAGTCAAAAAAGCCATTCTGGTATGAATGGCTCAGGCCGTTGACAAAGTCGCTCTTTGAGCTGACTTTGTCATTCGGCCTTTTTTAAACTCCACTTTTATTAAAAAAATAGATGAATTTAAGTTTTATTTGGTTCAAAACAAATCATAAATTAGACTTTTCCTACCACTTTTTTTTAAATGTTTTTATCAGCTCTCAAATTAGGTAGTTTGTCAACAAGCTGAGCCATTCTGGTATGAATGGCTCTTATTTAAAGTTTTCAAAAGAATCAATCACTTGTACAACTCCAGGAAGCTTTTCGTATTCTTCTTTTTTATTGGCAGAATCCACAACGACTATATTGTGACATCCTGCTTTATAAGCATTTGAAATCCCACTAACACTATCTTCGATAATTAAACAATCTTGAATATCCACTCCAATATTATGAGCTGCCTTTTTAAACATTGCGATTTTGTTTTCATACGTTCCATCATCATAGACAATCCTAGATGGCTCAATCCATTTGTCTAGATGAAATGATTCGACAAAGAAATCAATATTAGGCTTGATAGATGCGGATGCGATTGTGAATGGAATATTTGATTCTTTTAAATAATCAAAATATGTTTCAGCTCCATTGACTAAATGAAACGTCGCCTGATCCTCTTTACAAAATTGGCGATAATATTCTTCTTTTAACTGCGAATATTTTTCCATTTCGGATGGATCACACGTTCCACCAAACATATATTCAACAACTTTATTGTTTGGTACACCATTAATATGTTCATGAAGTTCTTCTTCATCAATTCCATGATGACGAATATCTTGTGATATTTTTGACCATGCCGAAATATGTTTTGGGTTGTCAAAAAACAATGTTCCATTAAAATCAAATATTACGCCTTTATATTTATGCATTATTAAACCTCTTTTGCATCTATTACTTGTCTGTACCAATACGCACTCAATTTAGGATAACGTTTTTGTGTTTCATAATCCACATAGAATAAACCATAACGTTTGTTGTATCCATTAGACCATGAGAATACATCCATTAGCGACCAAACAAAATATCCTTTGACATTTGCTCCGTCTTCAACTGCTTTTAACAACCATTCCAAATGTTGTTTAACATAGTCGATTCTTGGCTCATCAAAGATAATTCCATCTTCAAAATCATCTTTATATCCCATACCATTTTCTGTGATATAGATTGCTTTATAGTTTGGATATTGATTTTTGATACGCATAATCATATCATACATACCTTCTGGGTAAATCAACCAGTCCCAGTCAGTAGTAGGAATACCTTCTTTGAATACACGTTCTCCTACTCCTTTTAATTTAAATTTCTTTGTTCCTTTTTCACCTGTACCATTGTGATGAATTTCATTTTCACCATTATATGCTTTGATAAAATGACTCTGATAATGATTCATTCCTAGATAACAATTATATTGTGCGGCTTCTTCCATAACCTCAATATCTTTTGCATCTACACTAAATTCTCCACCATTCATTTTTACTAAATCCTGGATTACTGACATTGTTTCTTCCGTATATCTTCCTAAGAAAGTTGCATCCAACAAGAACTGGTTTGCTAAAATGTCCTCTTTTTTTGCTGCAAGTACATCTTCTGGATTGTTCGGATCTAAAGGATATTTAGTTTCTAAAGAATGGATAACACCAATCTGTCCTTTATAATTTCCCTTGTAGAATTCAAGCACAGCCTTCGCATGCGCAACCATCATGCCATGCATTGACTTAACTGCTGAAGTGATATCATATGTAATACATGGAGGAAATGTTCCTTCAATATATTGGTTGGTAGCAATTGGCCATACTTCATTAAATGTAAACCAATAAGTTACTTCATCTTTATATTCTTCAAAACAGAATTTTGCATATTCAACAAATGCATCAATTGTTTCTCGATTCAAGAAATCTCCATTGCGATGCAAAGCATCAGGTGTATCAAAATGATGAAGAGTTACATAAGGTTCAACTCCATTTTTATGACACTCCTGGAATACTCTGTGATAAAAATCTACACCTTCTTGATTGATTTTACCCTTTCCTTTTGGAAAGATGCGTGACCATGCAATGGAAATACGAATGGCGCCAATATGAAATTGATTGCATAGTTTTAAATCCACTGGATACTTATGGTAAAAATCACTAGCTGGATCTGCTTTAAAACGGCCTTGTTTTTCTAAATAATCATCCCAAGCCACTTTTCCTTTACCATATTCACGTGTACTACCTTCACACTGATATGCAGCAGTAGCACCACCAAATACAAAATCTTCAGCAAATTTCATAGTTATTGTTCCTCACTTTCACCATTTAAAATAGAAAATACAAACTCTAACGCTTTTTCTGGATCACGTGTTAAAGCAATATATTGCTTACCTTGACACGCTACACTCTTAATTCCTAATCTATCTGTATCAATTTTTAAATCTTGATAATAGTTAGCTACCTGTGGAGCCAATACAACTAAATCGAAATCTTTTAACATGTCATAATGAGCTCCATAAGATCCAGCAGCGGTAGTCATTTTAATCCCCTTATCTTCTGCACCTTTCGCTAATGCATTTGCAAGTAAACCACTTGTTCCTCCGCCTGCACAAAGAACCAACACACGTTTACCGTCCACTACATCACCAGAAACTTCAACACTTTCCTCAGTTTCTTCTGTTGCTGCTTCTTCCTGATCCTTTAAAGCTTCTTCTTCACATTTTTCTTTATCATAAACCTTGAAGAATGGATAGTAGACAATAAAGTCAATAACTAGAACTAAAACTGCAAATAATAATGATAATAAACCAATCCCACATCCAAGAACGATTCCTAATGGTGCTGGACATGTCCATGGAAGAATATACATGAAACTGTTCATTCCTAAGAAATCAACGAACGCTTTAAATAACCAAACATTTAGAATTGGTGCACCAATAAATGGAATAAAGAATATAGGATTTAAAATCAATGGAGCTCCAAAAAGAATTGGTTCGTTTACACCGAATAATACTGGAATAGAACTTGCTCTACCAACTGCCTTCAACTCTTTAGATTTTGCCATAAATGCAAACATCAAAGTAACGACCAAAGTGGCTCCAGTTCCACCCAAAGTAGCAACAAATTGTTGAACACCTGGTGTTAAGATGTTATTTGCATGCTCACCAGCTTGATATAATCCTAGATTGTTTGCGATATTTACATAATAGATAGCTGAAACCGCTGGCTCTACAATAGATGGTCCTTGAATACCAACAAACCAGAACATAGCCATTGCTCCGTAAATGATAGCTAATCCTAGATATCCATCAGCAGCAGTAAACAATGGTTTAAAGAATTCAATTACAGCTGCAGCAAAGTTAATACCTACTAAATCTCTAAACACGATATCAAATACAGCTAATAGTAAAATTGAAATAGCAAATGGAATAACATCTGCGAATGTTTGAGAAATATTAGGTGGAACTTCTTTTGGCATGTGAATTGTAATATCTCTTTTTACACAGAATTTATAGACATTACAAACAAAGAATGCAACAAAGAATGCACTCAACAAACCCTTAGAACCCATATATCCGCTTGCAAAGCCTTCTTTAATAGGGTCAGCAGCAATCAACAATAAGCCAACAACTCCGGCCATGAAAGTGGAAATATTATTGATTTGTCGATTAATTGGTAATTCACGGTTAAAACTATCTGCTAAGTTTTTAGCGGTAGATCCTGCAACTAATACGGCTAAAATTCCCATTGAATAGTTATATGGTTTCAAAATCATACTTTCAATATTAGCTGGCCAGTAATATCCAAAAATATTAGGTACATATGCAATCAGCATAAAGATACTTGAGAATAATACCACTGGCATCGCGGACATAAAGCCATCACGAATTGCCTTAAGATATTTATTTCTAGAAACCTTTTCAAAAAAAGGCTTCATTTTTTCGATTTTAGCAACTAAATTATTCATATAGACTCTCCTATTAATTATCTATAAATATCTAAAAGATTATTCACAATATCTTTCAATAGAATTGTTGTCATTAAATGATCTTGTGCATGCACTGTGATAAATCCAATTTCAACATTTTCACCTCTAGCCTCTTGTTGAAGCAAAGTTGTTTGTGATTTATGGGCGTCGTTTAAAGATTCATTTGCTTCTTCAATCAACTTTTTACATTCTTCAAACTCTTTTGCCTTAGCTTTTTCAATAGCTAATAATAATTTTGATCTTGCTTCTCCTGAATAAGCAACAATTTCAAATCCAATTAATGATACTTCTTCTTTAGTCATTTTGAGTTTCTCCTTCTTTTTTAAAAATATCAACTATAGTGGCTGCATCTCCTAATGAGAATTGAATTCTATAATAATCCTCTAGAGCATGCATTGCCTCTTTCACTTTTTGTAATTCATTAGGATAATCCATTTTGATTTTTTCTAGATTTAGATTCACAACCGATCCCTCCAAGTTTACCAATCGATTGATTAAACATCCTATATGAATTAAGAATCCAAACCTCGTATCCTCCGATAACTTTTTATTTAAGATTCGTTCTAATTCTGTTAAAAATGGTAATAATGTTATTTCCAAATCTGCATGTGTAAATATAGAAAACTGTTCTGTTAAATATTCAAACACATCAAATCCACTGTCCTTTTCGGCAAATAATTCACGTATTGATTGAACACTGCTTAAATTTGTATAATTCACATAACGTAAGTTAAATACTTCTGGATTATATGTACCGACAATTCCTACGATTGTTCCTAAGGTTTGAATTTGATTCAGTTGGTTAATTAAATCTCGCTTGTTTGTTATATCAAATGATAAAATACGATAATCTTTACTATCTTCCAGAGTCTCTAATATCTTTCGGATGTTCTCGCTTTTCTTATCTTCTTCAGTTGATAAGGTAATAATTATATCTTTACGTCCTCTTCTAGAATATGTCGTATCTGAAAAATCATCTATGACTGCATCATGGATCTGGTCGACACTCTTTCCTGCTTCACTGTATTTACATGATGACATTGCTAACAGACCGATTGGCATTTCAATAAATCGAAGTTCAATATTTGTCTCTTGAGATATTGAATTTAACATTACTTGAATTGACCCCATATCATAAATAACAAATATACCTTTGCCTTTATTTATTGTAATGATTTTTTTCTTCAATCGCTCATAAGTGATTTCAATATCCTCGTCTAATGGCAAATCAAAGGATTCCAAATTTTTAACCGGCATCAATACCTTTATTGCTTTTTCTATTGAAGAAGCACTGTTTTTGCCATGCATGGCTATAAGTGTAACAACTTCATTTTTGTGGGTTGAGCTCTTAAAATGCAAACTTATAAACAAAGTTATGAATACTATTTCATCTCGGGAAAGTTGTGTACCAAAACTACTTTCTATCTCTTGAATAAGTTCTCTAGAGCATAAGTATTGCTCCCCATAAACTTCCATAATTTCAATAACTTTCTCATTGGAAATTCTTTGTTTGTTATTATTGGAAGTAATGGCTTTATTTAAATGAAGACAGATTCCATAGTAAATTTCATTCGCATATACACGATTAAATTTATTTCCCAAGTCATCCATAAAAGAATGTACAATCGTCCTTAGTTTTAAAGAAACATCTTTTTCCAGTTGTTTTTCATCATAGCCTTCTGTTAGCTGAACTAAGTATTCATTAATTTCTTCTTCAATATTTGCAAACAAAAATGTGTCAACATCTTCACTCTGAACATTCTTGCCGAATAAATATCTTTTTCTATCTATTCTTTTGTACAAATCTAATTTTTCATCTACTGCGCTAGCATGGTAAGTGTGATCTTTATCAAATATGTAAACATTGTCCTTTACAATCACTTGATCCAAGCTGTCTTTCATCTTGTTCAGATACAACATTCCCTTTCGGACCTTTGCAGGTAAATCCGATAATTCTAAGACAACCTTTCTAGCATTTTTCTTTGTTTTAACAAAGGCATTTGCCACACCAAATTGAATGTTATTTTTGAGTCCGCTTAAGTTGTCTTCGCAAGGATACAACAATAAGCACTGCATTAAACCGTAATTTACCTCAATACGTTTATTTAAATTGGATGCTTCTTGTTGAAAAAAATACTCAACATGTTTGTACCTTTCTTCGACACTTCTATTTCTTAATGATGGTAAAATTCCACTAAAATTGAAAAAATCTTTAAAATACTGAATTTTCTCTTCCTGCTGAATATGCGCCAACAATACTATTTCTACATTGTGATTTGCTAAAACATTGTCAATAAACCCGGATAACACTTTTCTGGAAATTGAATCCATATTTTTTATAAGAAACATCCCATGATTTACTTTTGACACAAACTCACATTTTGTAATAAATGTAGATTGAAATGCTTTTTCATCCATCAGAGAACAATCAATTTCCAAATATTCAGAATTCTTTTTCAAGATGCCTTCATGGCAAGCAAAATCATATGCACACTTTCCAAGCTCAGATACCTCTGTACCCTTCTCTCCAATATATAAAATTCTTGGAGTATGAGAAGGATACGTAATAGCTGCCTTAGTATATTGAATAACCTCTTTTAAGCTTGTATCCGATCCTATTAAACATCCAAATTCATCTGTTTCGATATTTTTTTTGAATTCTTCTGATAAGCTATATAAGACTGGACGTCCTAAATATTTTTTAATTTTTCCTTCATTAACAAGTTGATTTAATATTGTAGAGACATTTGCTCTTTGTATATTTGTCTTTTCAGAAATAAACTCTGTGTTGAACTTAATTAGCTCATTTCCTATAGAACTGCATTCCTTGTCATATTCCATAACGAACGATAAAACCTTGTCTTTGTTCGTTACCATTTTTTCTCCTCCTATCCATGTCCTATTTTAAGTAAATAAAATAATTCAAACAAATTCACTATAATTGTATTTTCACAACACTAACATCTCTTCACACTCTAAAAAAAACAGTAGTGTTTAAAAAAAATACGGTCTGTTTGTGTAAACGCTTACTTTCGACATACTGTTTGTCTGCTTTTTCTGTTTAATTTCGAATTTAAACACTATTAATTTATTTGTTCTTTATTTAAAATAATATTAAGCGTTGAATCCCTCTATATTTTAAACATTCGAAAAACACTTTTATATGTAGTTTCGATTAAATTATAGTAATTTTGATTTATTTTGAATGGAGCAAAAATGTATGAATAATATAGAAGCATTAGTTAAAAATCTATATAAGATATTAGGAACGAATATCACAATTTTTAATATTGAAGGCGACGTACTAGTCAGCTATCCAAATATACATAAAAGCTTTTGCGCATTTATAAATAATTCCAAAAACGGAAATGAGCAATGTATGAAATGTGATAGAAAAGCATTTAACAGAGTAAAAAAATCAGGTAAGATCGAACTTTATAAGTGTCATCTAAACCTATATGAAATATGCGTACCTCTCTATACATATGGCACTCTCGCAGGATATTTAATGACAGGGCAAGCTACAGATGGTTCTGATTACGAAAAAGAAATAATAAAAAAACTAGCTGAACCTTTTTTTACAGACAAGGATTCGTTAGAGAAAAGTTTGAACCAAATCCCAAAACGATCAAAAGAACAACTAGAAGCCTATGCAAGTATTATTGAAGTTTATGCTAATTACTTTACGCTTAGTAATAAAATTCATAAACAAAAAGACAATTTAGCAGCATCAGTCAAGGAATATATTCAAAAAAACTGCACAAAAGATATTTCTTTAGAACATCTCTGTTTGAAATTCAATTGCTCGAAATCTACAATAGTTAATGGTTTTAA
Organism: Faecalicoccus sp.; assembly: GCF_036552745.1. Taxonomy (NCBI): domain Bacteria; kingdom Bacillati; phylum Bacillota; class Erysipelotrichia; order Erysipelotrichales; family Erysipelotrichaceae; genus Faecalicoccus; species Faecalicoccus sp. The sequence continues at coordinate 339 of NZ_JAXKBY010000121.1, read as the reverse complement.
ACAAGAATTCAATACTTCTATTCATAAGTATTTAACCGATCTAAGAATAAACAAATCATGTGATTACTTAATTAACTCAAATCTTTCAATTCAACAAATTGCTGAATTAACAGGTTTTAATGATCCTAATTATTTTTCAAAAGTATTCAAAAAAAGCTTGGATATAACACCCAAGCAATATAGAAAAATTTATAAATAAAACGCTATACCCACAGTTTGGTGATTTAGCCATAATTCAGCATTAAAAAGAAACTTCAAATAAAGCATCTGTTGCAATCTGCCGGATAAAAAAGTAATGAATAGAGTACTTCAACTTCTTTAAGACATAGACAAGTATTT
>NZ_JAXKBY010000120.1:0-4241 GCF_036552745.1 Faecalicoccus sp. | reverse complement strand
TGAAGTTTCTTTTTAATGCTGAATTATGGCTAAATCACCAAACTGTGGGTATAGCGATTAAAATCAAGGGGTTTAGAAAGATAGACTATCCGATGTGTTCAAAAAATCAGTTTATTTAAGAATTATTTGAAAAAAGTTAGATTTTTTGAACCAAAGGTTTTTCGGAAATTGGAGGTTTTAAGATTTTTAGTTTAATTTATAGATAATATTTTTTTGTAATGATAAACCATAGATTGGATTAAATAAAAAACGCCACCTTTTTAAGTGACGTTAGCTTTCTATGGCTGGGGTACATGGATTCGAACCATGGAAATGCCAGATTCAGAGTCTGGTGCCTTACCGCTTGGCTATACCCCAATGCGCCTTTATATCTTATAATTTTTTTCTAGATTTGGCAACTGTTTATTGAAGAAATTTTTAAAGTGGTTTAAGATTATCGGGAAAGGACGGTATTTATGGCTAAAATTAGAACACGATTTGCACCCAGTCCAACGGGTTATATGCATATAGGAAATTTACGTACAGCACTGTTTGAGTATTTGATCGCAAAACATGAAGATGGAGATTTCATTTTGCGTATTGAAGATACCGATCAAAATCGTCAGGTAGAAGGTGCGGTTGATATCATTTATAAGACAATGAAAGACTGCGGATTAAACTGGGATGAAGGACCGGATATCGGTGGAGAACATGGGCCTTATGTTCAAAGTGAGCGTTTAGGCATGTATAAAGGATATGCCGAGGAATTGATTCGTTTAGGAGGCGCCCATTATTGCTTCTGCTCGGAAGAAGAGCTGCAAAGACAAAGAGAAGAGCAGGGAGATTCCTTTAAATTTGATGATCCTTGTAAACATTTGACTCCGGAAGAGGTACAGGCTAAACTCGATGCTGGTGTTCCTTATGTCATTCGCCAGACAATTGGAGAGATCAAAGAAACGACTTTTGATGATGAAGTCTATGGACATATTGAAGTGGATGTGGATACATTAGATGAGCAGGTCTTGATCAAATCGGATGGATTCCCTACCTACAATTTCGCCAACATCATCGATGATCATCAAATGGAAATCACACATGTGGTTCGCGGAAACGAGTATTTATCCAGTACACCAAAATATAATTTGATCTATGATGCGTATGGATGGAAACGTCCGATCTATGTGCATGTTCCACCGGTTATGAAAGATGAACATCATAAGTTATCAAAACGAAACGGGGATGCTTCTTTCCAGGATTTAGTCGCAAAAGGTTACTTGCCGGAAGCCATCATTAACTATATTGCTCTATTAGGATGGTCACCGCAGACCGAGCAGGAAATCTATACCATGGACGAATTGATTCAAGTCTTTGATATTCACCGTATTTCGAAACGTCCGGCTATTTTTGACATTGATAAGCTGACATGGATGAATGGCGAATATTTGAAGCACATGGATTTTGATCGTTATTATGAACTGGTATTACCTTATTTAAAGAATGCCATTCATTCGGATATCGATTTAAAAGAGATCGCAAAATTAGTACAATCTCGTGCCAATACGTTAAATGAAATTGAAGAAATGATCGATTTCTTTGATGCACTGCCGGATTATGATGTGGAGATGTTCAAGCATAAGCGTCAGAAATCAAAGAAAGAAACTGCAGTGATTGCCTTAAAGGAAGCGTATGAAGCTTTATCTTCCTGTGACTGGTCCAGTGAAGAGAAAATCCATAATCTACTAATGGCCTTGCCGGAAAAACTGGAGATGAAAAACGGACAGGTGCTTTGGCCGGTACGCACAGCTTTGACCGGAAAACAATCGACACCGGGTGGTGCCATTGAAGTCGCTTATATCTTAGGTAAGGATGAAAGTCTTCGTCGTATTCAAACAGGTATTGAAAAATTAGAAAAGGATTTAGAATCGGCCGCATAGACCGGTTCTTTTTCAAAGGAGAACATGTATGTTTGAAAAGTTGGATGATTTTTTAATTCGGGTGGTTATTGCGATCTTGATCATTTTATTGGGAATGGTCATCGCCAAGCTGATCAAAAAATTTATTATTAAGCTATCCAAGAATGTGACAGATCATGGCTCTTTAACGTTTATTGGATCATGTGCTTCGATTTCTATTAAGATCATTTTTATTGCGATTGCCCTGGCGGTCTTAGGTTTGGATATGTCAGTGATCGTCGGTTCTTTAAGCGCCGTTTCCCTAGGCATTTCTTTAGCGTTGCGCGATACGATGAATGATGTTGCCGGAGGCATACAGATTCTTTTCACCAAACCCTTTGTGATTGGTGATTATGTACAGATCGAATCACAGGAAGGTGTTGTCAGTCGTATCGAAATCTTGTTTACGGTCTTACAGACCTTCGATCATCAGGAGATCATCGTTCCTAATTCTACGGCTGTCAGTGAAATTTTGATCAACTATTCCAAAGAGAAATACAGACGAATTCATATCTCGTTTCCAGTTGCTTTGGAAACGGATGTCGATGCCTGTATCCAACTGGGAGATCAGGTGTTGGAAAGTGAAGCAGAATGGGTACAAAACGATATGCAGAAGGAAGTGGTCATTGATAAGATCGGTGATCATTCCATGACGATTGGCATCTATGCGTTTGTGCCTTTTGAAAAGTATTGGGAATGCTTATGTCGTATGAATACGGTCTTGCAGAGAAAAAGAAAAGAAGCAGGAATCTTGCCTGCTTCCACATCGATCGTTATTCAATCAAGCCCAGAACAATAAAGGCGTTATAAATACCGTTATTATCCAGGGAGGTCGTTATACGATCTGCCTTTTTTTGTACTTCTATAGGGGCATTGCCCATGGCTACACTGGTTTTGGCGACTTCAAACATACACAGATCATTAAATCCATCTCCAATGGCAATTGCATCCTCAGCACTCCTGTCAAAATAGTTGAGGATACTTTTCATACCGGTTGCTTTGGTAATGGTCTTTTCGGAGATTTCACCGCTTTCTTTACCAAATGGGGCAAAAGTGGCCGGCACTAAATCAAATTGTCTGTGCAGTGCATCATAGATTTCCTGATAGGATATGTCCGATTCTAAAAAAGAAATCTTATTTACAGGATACTCTAAGATCGAATCGGTTACTTTCAGATTGTGCTGGACTTGTACTAAACCATGTTTGGCAAAGAGTTCCGGACTTAAATGTTTACATTGTTTTTGGATCATTCGCTCTAAATGATCGTATGTTTTTTGATTACCGACTAAACCTTTCGTGGTTTCAAAGATCGCATCGATATCGTTTTTATGCATATACTCTAAAAGTACCTGCAGCTGTTCTTTGGAAAAGGTTCGTTCTTCTAAAAGCTGATGGTTGACTTCGACATGGGCCCCGCTTCCGGTGATCATACCGTCATAGTCCAGCTTTAACATATCGCCATAAACCTCTACTTTTTGTCTTCCCGTACAAAGGACAATCTTGTGTCCGTTCTTCTGGGCAAGCTGACAAGCCTGTAAAGCGCTTTGGGGAATAAAACCTTCATGATGCAGTAAAGTGCCATCGGCATCCAAAAAGATAATCTTCATAGAACTCTCCTTTTATAGACTTCTTAACGGATTTATTCTACAATATCTGCATGAACAGTTTCAATTATTTTCGCCCCCTGTTATCAAAAGTACAGGGAGTTCCATCGAAAAATCAACGATTATTGATCTGGGCCGGTTTTCAGGTTCGACAGGCCGGACTCACCTATAAACAACAGATAGAATGTATGGAAAAGGCAAGTCATCAGCTTCAGGATGACCAACAGGCACAAGATGGATTTAAAAGCGATTTTAAAGCGTATTTAAATTCGATCAAGCCGGATAAAATCACTTGTTTTCTAAGAGAAGTTTCTGACTTTCCCTTGTTTTTGTTTATATATACAACGTTGATCAATGTTGTGTATAATCAAGTTCTCATCCCTGTTTCACAACAGGAGCCTATTCTGCAGACGGTTTTGATCGGATGGTCTCTATGCCTGCAGACCATAGTTGTTTACTTGATCTATAAAGGGCTTTTGACGTATATGGCTACCGATCCCAAACGTTCAACACTGGGTTTTTGGCTTATTTTGATGGTTTGTTTTGGGCTGTATTTAGGATCAATTTACATTTCGAATCACTTAGAAGGAACATGGTTTTCCTGCCCATTGTGGCTTTGGGTATTGTTGACGATGGCATGGGCTGTTTTTTCGGTCGTTTGGATGCGTAAGAAAGAGGAATCAATATGATGGATGTTGCACTATAT
>NZ_JAXKBY010000119.1:0-3329 GCF_036552745.1 Faecalicoccus sp. | reverse complement strand
CTATCTAAGATAAGTCGTACATCAACATATAAATGTAGCGCCGTATACGAGACCCGTACGTACGGTGCAATGAGAGGGGCGAAGATTAATTTCTTCCCTCTACTCTATTAAATAGGACTAATCATAAAGAAATCATAAAATACTATTTGACACATTATACTATGTAACATATAGTATTATGTGTAAGGAGGTATAAGATGGATGCACAATTAAAAAAAGGTTTTTTGGAATTTTGTGTTTTGGCTTCCTTAAAGAATAAAGATTCCTATGGATATCAAATCGTTAAGGATGTATCGCGTTATATTGAGATATCGGAATCCACTTTATATCCGATCTTAAAACGCCTGGAAGTCAGTGGATGTGTAATTACTTATACAGAACAACATAAAAATCGGTTACGGAAATACTACAGAATCACAGATAAGGGAATAGAGTCGATTCGATGTTTCCTGGGAGAATGGAAAGAGATTCAATCCATTTATGAATATATCAAAGGAGAGATGGAACATGAATAAGCATGAATTTTTAGGTCATTTAGAGCGATTATTAAAAAGTCTGCCACGTCAGGAAAGACAGAAGATGTTGGCTTATTATGCAGAGATGGTCGATGATCGTATGGAAGAAGGCATGAGTGAACAAGAAGCAGTGCAAGACTTAGGGGATGCAGGAATGTTAGCCGAACAGATTTTATCTGCACAGCCATCTAAGGAAAAGAAACTCTCTAATCCAATGAAAGTGTTGATCATTATTTTGATCGTTTTGGGCAGTCCTTTATGGGCATGTTTGCTGTTGGCACTGCTTGCTTTGATCTGTACCGGCATATTACTGATTTTGACAGGATATATCATGATTTGGCTTATCCCTGTATTGTCAGCGGCTATTATGGTTGCCAGCCTGATTCTTTGTATCATCAGCTTGATCGGATCTCCATTTTTGATGGTTTCCAGTTTTATGACAGGTCTATTACAGCTAGGTGTTGGTTTGATTGCGGCCGGACTTTCTATCTTATTAGGTTTGTTTACGATTTATGCTTCTCGCTACTTTATCAAGGCAACCATGTCTTTTAGCCACTGGTTAAAAGAACATTTGTTTTATCGCTTGAAGGAGGTTCATGTATGGCAAAGTTAAAAGTATTGGTTTTAGGTGCTTGCAGTTGTATTGTTTTAGGCTTATTATGTTGTGCATTTGTGTCTTCCTCGCATCAAGATACAGATTTTGAAAGCAATCAATGGTATCAAAGTGTACATACGGATGAAAACGGAGATCTCTTTGTTCGTATTCAGCTTGGCGATATTATAATCACACAGCTAGGTTAAACACACAACTTTATCTTGCATCCATCATCATTTTTGATTACAATGCAAGGGTAGAGTTCGGATGACGAATGCTAGAGAGAGTCGAAAGACCACCGAAGAATTCATTATTTCAGGTCAAAGGATAGTATTCTGACGAGCCTCTGGAGAGTTCCTTAAATGGACGCCGAAGGAGCAAGCCCGAAAGGGTGAAACTCTCAGGCAAAAGGACAGGGGATTAGGATTGTTTTTACTATTTTCTAATTCCTCTTTTGGTATAAAGGAGGATTTTTTTATGGCAACTCTTTCAAACGTATTAACACAGATCAATGAATGGATATGGGGATTACCCTTGATTTTCCTATTGTTGGGAACCGGGTTGTATTTTACATGTCGGTTAGGCTTATTACAGTTTTTCAGATTACCGCTTGCGTTTCGTCTGATGTTTAAAAAAAATGATCAAAAGGAAGGAGACGTATCCAGCTTTCAAGCTTTATGTACGGCTTTATCTTCAACGATTGGAACGGGAAATATCGTAGGTGTGGCAACCGCTATTATTGCCGGTGGGCCGGGCGCTTTATTTTGGATGTGGATCTCCGCATTTTTAGGAATGGCAACTAAATATTCGGAAGGTTTATTGGCCATTGTATATCGCCAGCGCGATGAAAAAGGACAGATGTCCGGAGGTCCAATGTATTATCTGGAAAAAGGATTAAACCATAAAACACTGGGAAAGATACTGGCACGTTGTTTTGCGGTTTTTGGTGTAGGGGTTGCCCTATTAGGGATAGGGACGTTTACACAAGTTCGTTCCATATCTGATGCTGCCAGTTTAACACTGCATATTCCTCCCTTTGTCACAGGGATCTTTTTGGTGATTACAGTTGGTTTTATTACCATTGGAGGAATTAAAAGAATCGCTTCGGTATCAGAAGTCATTGTTCCATTCATGAGTGTAGCTTATATTGTAAGCGTTATTTTGATCATGATCACGCATTATCAGGATATTCTTCCAACACTAGCTTTAGTGGTGCAGTCTGCTTTTACACCTTCTGCAGCGTTTGGAGGAAGTGTTGGAATTAGCATGCAGATGGCCATGCGCAGTGGAATCAGCCGGGGAATCTTCAGTAATGAATCCGGTTTGGGAAGTGCGCCGATTGCGGCAGCAGCAGCCAAAACAGATTCTTGTGTGGAGCAGGGATTAGTATCTATGACAGGTACCTTTATCGATACGATCTGCGTTTGCACGATGACCGGTTTGGCGATCATTATTACGCAATCTTATCTTTTAGGTGTAGAAGGCTCCGCCATGACAACATTGGCGTTTCAGAATGGCTTTCCTATTGGTGAAATCGGAATCTATGTTGTAAATATCGGTTTATTGTTCTTTGCGTTTACTACCATTATTGGCTGGAATTATTATGGCGAAAAATGTATTCAATACTTGTTGGGTGAAAAAGCAATCTTACCCTACAAAATTTTGTTCATCGTTTTAATTGGAATTGGTCCTTTTATGTCTTTGGACTTTGTATTTACATTAGCGGATATTGTGAATGGATGTATGGCATTTCCTAACTTGATCGGTTTAATCGCATTGCGAAAGGTCGTAGTCAATGAAACCAGAGCTTATTTTAAAACGGCTTTATCGAAAGAGAAAACAGAAGATGACATTAAAGTGAACCATAGTTTGGTAAGTAATTCACAAGTCAGCATAGAATGATATGAAGAATTATTTGACAAGTTTCTAAAACCTTAGTATTATAAGTAGGCATTGGAGACTTGTCCGAGCGGCTTAAGGTGCAGTCTTGGAAAGGCTGTGTGGTTAACGCCACCAAGGGTTCGAATCCCTTAGTCTCCGCCATGAATCAATGAGTCCTTTATCAAAAGGACTTTTTTATTCGCTATACCCACAGTTTGGTGATTTAGCCATAATTCAGCATTAAAAAGAAACCTCAAATAAAGCATCTGTTGCAATCTGCCGGATAAAAAAGTAATGAATAGAGTACTTCAACTTCTTTAAGACATAGACAAGTATTT
>NZ_JAXKBY010000118.1:0-11449 GCF_036552745.1 Faecalicoccus sp. | reverse complement strand
AACTTTTAACTGTTAGACCCCCCTTTTGGCTTTATACTTTTTCAAACCATCCTTGTTTCAAACAGATATTATAAATTCCATCATCGATATTGGCATCTGTGACAAAAGATGCCTTTTCTTTTAGTTCATCTACGGCATTTCCCATGGCAACGCTGGTCCATTGTGGATCAAACATCACTAAATCGTTGGTATCATCTCCAAATACAACGACATCTTTTAAATCTCCGTGGATTTGTTTCATCATATCCAGAATCCCTTGATGTTTGGCATCGTATTGAAAGATATAATATTCCGGAACAAAGCGTAAATGTCCGATCGTATCGAGTAATGTGACTTGTTTTTCCTGCTCAGGACTAACCGACATATAAATTTTATAAATGACTTTTAGGGCATCGTAGTCTAAATCTGGATCGATAAAATAACGGGTCGGCTCCTGTCGGGGACCTGCTTGTTGGCGAAATAAATCATTTTTGGCATAAACATCGATTGAATCGTTTAGCTGTAATAATAAGCCGATTCCTAATGCATCGGCTTCCTTGATCAAAGCTTTTGCCTTTTCCAGATCAAGAGGGATATTTCGCACGAGAACATCGTTGATGACAAGGCCTCCACCGCCGCAGCATACCATGTTGTGCAGACCGACTTCTTTCATGAAGTTGATGCATTTATAATGCGCTCTTCCGGTTGCAATAGCCACAAAATGGCCGGCTTCTTGTAACAGATTCAACGCTTTTTGCGCACTGCCAACGATTTTATTTGTCTTTCGATCGGTGAGCGTTCCATCAATATCAAAGAAAAAATACTTTTTAGGCATAGAATTCCTCCTTTTGTTCAATCATAGCATAAACCTCTGCTTTAGATGTACTTAACTTTGTTTCTAAAAAGGATGCGTATTGCTCAACTTAGTTACATTTTATCATCAAAAAAAGAAGCCGCAGCTTCTTTTAGATTTCATGAATGTAAATATTATTGACACGATCCGGTCCAACAGAAACCATCGACATACGAACACCGGTAAACTCTTCGATAAAGCGAATATAGGCTTTACAATTTTCCGGTAATTCATCGAAGCTTTCCATTTTGGAAATATCTTCTTTCCAGCCATCAAATTCTTTATAGATTGGTTTTGCCTTTGCGACCATGGACTGATCACTTGGTATATAATCATAGACCTTGCCATCGATTTCATAACCGGTGCATACATACAGCTTATCTAATCCGCTTAATACATCGATCTTTGTCAGGACGATATCTGTTAAACCATTCATCATTTTCGCATGTTTGACGACAAGAAGATCTAACCAGCCACATCGTCTTGGACGACCGGTCGTAGCACCATATTCAAAGCCTTTTTCACGAATCCATTGTCCTGTTTCATCATTCAGCTCCGTTACAAACGGTCCTTCTCCAACACGTGTAGAATACGCTTTGACAACACCAACGACGGTTTGGATGCGGTTTGGTGCTACACAAGCGCCCGTCGTAACACCGGCACTGGTTGGGGAAGAAGATGTTACATAGGGATATGTACCATAGTTAATATCCAACATGGCTGCCTGTGCCCCTTCAAACAATACGATTTTATCTTCGTCCAATGCTTCATTCACAATATGTGTCGTTTCTTTGATCATCGGTACGATTTGATCGTAAATGGCTTCAAAATCTTTAACCATTTGATTGTAGTCCATGGCTTTGCCATCATAGACTTTAGTGAACAGTTTATTTTTAAAGTCCAGACATTCTTTCAAACGAACTTTAAAGCTTTCAAAATCAATGAATTCATGAAAACGAATACCACGTCTGGCGTATTTGTCAGCGTAACAAGGACCAATTCCTTTTTTCGTGGTTCCGATCTTATGACTGGCGCTTTGTTCTTCCAGTTCATCCTGATAACAGTGATATGGCATCAACATTTGAGCACGGTCACTGATAATGATATGATCACAAGTCAAACCGCCTTGTTTTAAGGTTTCCATCTCTTTTAATAATACAAAGGGATTACATACAACACCCGGTCCGATGACACAAAGTGCATTTGGATTTAAAACACCGCTTGGCAGCAGGTGAAGCACATGTTTTTCTCCTTGCACGATGACCGTATGACCGGCATTGTCGCCTCCTTGAAAACGAACGATCATGTCTGCTTTCTGGGCTAATACATCAACAATTTTTCCTTTTCCCTCATCGCCCCATTGAGTTCCAACGATTACCTGGCTTGGCATAGGTTAAAGCCTCCTTAAACAATACAGAAAAATTATATCAAAACTGATGATATAGTCAAATTCAGTTTCATTTGAAAGTGGGTTAAACATTATAATTTTTCGATTTTTATGCAAAAGTAAATACTATTTTACACAAATAATGTATAATGTTTACAGTAAAAATGATTAGACAGGTGGTGATAAGGAATGAAAGAAAGATTATCAAAAAGAGAATTAGATATTATGGAGGTTTTGTGGGATGCCAATGAGCCATTATCCGCAAATGATATTTTGAATCTGATACCTGATATTACCATGAATACGATTCAACCAAACTTGAAGAAATTGATGAAGAAGGGATTTATCGAAGTCAGTGGAGTGGGTTATACAAAAAACTCAATTACCCGACAGTTTGTTCCTTTGGTTTCTCAGTCAAAATATATTTCTAAATACTTAAATCAAAGTGCGTTAAAGGATTTTGCGATGATGTTTGTAGAGTCCAGTTCATCTAAAGAAGAACTACAGGAGCTTCGTGATTTGATCAACGAAAAACGCAAAGAATTAGACAAATAAAGAAGATGCGGCGCATCTTCTTTTAATATAGACAATAAATATAATGATAGAAAATTCGTTTCCAGAACGGCAGCTTTGATAGAATCGCATCCTGACAACATTTTTCCAGACGTTTTAGATCTTTACGCTCTACGATATAAGGTGAATAATAAACCAACTGCGCTTTTTGTTGAAGAAGACAAATCGTATCAAGGGGCAAAGCAGGCACAGTATGGTGGATCACATCTATATTTTTTTCATCCAGAAGATCAATGTCTTTTAGACTTGGATAGATACTGAAAAGATGAAGGATATGATCCATATATTCCTTTGTTGAGAAAGATTCTTTTTTACGCTTCTTATAGAAGTAATGAATCAACAAGAGTATCACAGTGATGTTGATACCACCCACAAATAAAAGGATAACAGCACGATCAAAAATTCTGAATACTGAAGAAAAGCCATAGTTGAGATTTCGGTTATTTTGCAAGCTGGAAAAATCAGATGTATCTTGTGCTATGAGTTGTTGAAGCGTTTCTTCATCTAGACCGGGATATTCTACATGAATTTCTTGATGAGCATCGGGTGTCATATCAATGGGAATCCATCCGTAGCATGGGAAATAAAGCTCGATCCATGCGTGAGAATGATTTTCCGGAACTTCCGCCATAAAGGAGCCTTGTTTATACGTAAAGTCCTGTGGATAGATCACATACCCAGTTACATAGCGACTGGAAATACCGTACATGCGATATAAAAGAGCCGCAGCCGATGCGTAATGGACACAATACCCTTTTCTGGTGGAAAACAAAAAGGATTCTACGGCATCCTCCTGTGAGGACATATAACCAGGTGTTCATGTATATTCTGTGTAGTTTTCTAAAAGCTTTACAATAAAAACTGTAATTTCATTCAAATCTGTTTTTGGATTATCTTCTACCAGCTTTGCCAGCCTTGGTAAAGCATCCATATCAACGCTTTGATAGAGACGTTGTGCCGCACTTTGATCGTATTGTATGAATTGCTCCAATTCTTCTTCCAGATCCAATGAATCTAAGTTTTGTACATGATCCAATTCCGGATAAAAGGAATAAGTCGTACTCTGGTTATGATTCCATTGTGTGAGTAGATCATAAGGTGTTAATGTTGTATCCCATTCGGTTTTTTGTTCCGGCAGGATCGTTATCGTTTGTGATTCCATATCCAGTTGATCGGTCAATGCATTTCGAATTCTTGCCTGATAGTTACGATACTGATAGGGAGATAAATAGGATGCATATAAGTCTCCAACTTTATCAATCTGGCGTGTCGCATCATCCTGGCTCCATTGATTCTCTTCGTATAAAAAGCCGGTAAAGTTTTTTAAATAAATGTTGGATTCAGGTTTTGTTTCCATCTGTGCGGTAAATACGATTTCATCACTGGCATAGTTGTTGCCTAAAGATACCATACCGGAAGAAAGTATGCGATCATCTCCGCTTTGATCTTGGAAGGTTTCATGAAGAAAGTGCTCCAGGCGGTTTGCCTGATCCGATAAAGGCTTTTGCAGGTAATTTGATGTGAATAGACCAACAGGAAGGATCAAAATACAGAGCACAAGCAAAGAGAGTATATTTTGTTTAGAAGGATACTTTCTAACTAAAAGAAGGAATGTAAAATTGAAGAAAGACAAAAGCATCAAGAAAGAGATATTTACACCAGTTACGGTTAAAAATCCCATCTGGATGCAGAATAAAAAACGGACTAGTCAAAAAGAGAGATCTGCAAACAATGGTACAATGTCATAGAGAATAAAAAGTAAGGAGGAAATAACACTCTATGGCAAATAAACAAAAACAGTTTGATATTCAGTTTAAAAAGGATGCCGTTAAATTTTGTGAAGATCATCCAGATATGATACATGCAGAATGTGCAGACAAACTTGGTGTTGGAAACAGCACGCTTGCTCGGTGGAAGCGGGAATACAAAAACAACAATAATGAAGTACAGTTTCGCGGTTCCGGTAACTTCAGCAGTGATCTTGAAAAAGAAAATGCCCGACTGCGAAGAGAATTGAAAAACACACAAGATGCTCTTGAAATATTAAAAAAAGCCATCAGCATTCTGGGAGACTAACTCAAATACGATACCGGCTGGTTTTTGAAGCTTCACAGTCCAATCCAGAATTTGAAGTTACTGGAGTGCTGAAACAACTAAAGGTATCAAAATCGGGCTACTATGCATGACTGAAGCGAAAAAAGAGTCCACAACAGCTGCATAAGGAAATGGTCATGGAAAAGATACAGCAGATCCATAAAGAAAGCCACGGGATATATGGGGCACCCAAAATAACAGAATGTCTTAAAAAGGAAGGTCATACCATATCACAGCGAACGGTCAGCCTATATATGAAGGAACTAGGGATTCGAGCATGCTGGGTAAGGCCGTATACGATTACAACATTGAATAGTGATTTTAACAGTAGGCTAACAAATGTATTAGACAGAAATTTTAATCCAGAGAGACCAAATGAGGTATGGTGTACAGATATAACATACATATGGACAATAGCGGATGGATTTGTATATTTGACAAGCATTATGGATCTATATTCAAGAAAGATCATAGCATGGACATTGAGCAAAACACTGGAAGTAGAAGAAGTATTAAAATGCGTTGAGATTGCAAAACAACGCAGGGAAATAAAAGACCCATTGATTATACATAGTGATCGTGGAATTCATTTTACTTGTAGAAAATATAGTGAATTGACAGACGGTATGAAACGAAGCTATTCAGAAAAAGGGGTACCCTATGATAATGCATGTATTGAATCCTTTCATTCACTGATCAAAAAAGAATGGCTGAATCGCAAGGTGATATTGGACTACGATCATGTGTATGATCTATGTTTTGAATATATAGAAACATTTTATAATACAGCGAGAATACATAGTCATTGCGATTATATGTCGCCTAAACAATATGAAGATTTATGGAACAAGGTTAACTAGATGGACAAACTCTCTATTTAACTTGTCCATTTTCTTGACATAGTACCACGTGTCATTCTGTTCAAACAGTGGAAGAAACCAAAACGTATCTATATAAATCTACAGAAGCTAAATAAGGTACTGCCTTATCACTTTTCAGATGAGCAGATTTATTCGGTGGCGAACACACGGCTTGGGTTATATCGACAGACAGGGATGAGAGTAGCCAATTTTCTTCTCAACCCAGAAGTGCTGGCAATTGGAAAAGAGGACCGACCGGGATTGGTCAATCCTCTGACATACTATCTAAGATAAGTTGTACATCAACATATAAATGTAGCGCCGTATACGAGACCCGTACGTACGGTGCAATGAGAGGGCGAAGATTAATTTCTTCCCTCTACTCTATTGATTTTGATAAAGCATCTCTAAATTTCAATCTTTTTGGTGAATTTATAGCCATTCGGATAAATTTTAATACCTTGTCATATTTATCTTTAGGATCATTCATGATAAACCAGAACCGCCAAGTCCTCTTAATGATTATTCATCTCCTGAAACTCTTTAAGAGCTTCCTTTCTACAAGTTCCTAAATTATATCGTGATTCCCTAATTTCATCGCCCATTTGCAAATGACAAGCTTTTTTAAATTTTCTTTTGACGTTAAATGTGGTCTAAATCATCCAATCAAGGCTATATCAGTTTTATTCCTTCAAAGTTTGTTGTTTTGGACAAATACCATTACAAAATGAAAAAGGAAATCGGTGTTTTCGTTCTTTTTATGGATGTCAAGTTTTCAAATATTTTTTTGATCGGTTTCATTGAAAATTATTTCATATCTTTTACAATAGTATCAGGAGGTTTTTATATGAAAGTGAACCAGGATCGTTTATGGGAACATCTTCAGACTCTGGCTGCTATTGGACGCAATCCAGATGGAAGTATTACAAGGCTGCCTTTTACCAAACAAGATCAAGAAGCACAAGATTTAATTCAGACGTATATGCAACAAGCTGGATTATCTGTGGAAATCGATCCTGTCGGCAATGTGATCGGCAAGTGGATGGATCAGACAATGGCAGGAAAGCCCGTTGTAACAGGCTCACATTATGATAGTGTGATCCAGGGAGGTATGTTTGATGGGTGCTTGGGAATTTTGGGAGCCATTGAAGCCATAACCGTTTTAAAAGAAAGTGGTTATAAACCCAATCGTCCTATTTACTGTATCGGTTTTAAGGATGAGGAAGGAAATCGCTTTGGATATGGAATGATCGGCAGCAAAGCTATCAATGGTCTTGTATCGGATGAAGATTTATTAAGTAAGGATGAAAAAGGAATCTCTTTACAACAGGCCATGGTTGATTTTCAGTTAGAACCTTCACTGTATAAGCAATGTCAAAAAACGGATTTTTTGGCTATGATCGAACTTCATATCGAACAGGGAAAGGTATTGGAACAAAACCACAAACAAATCGGTATTGTTACAGGAATCGCCGGTCTATCCCGGTATACTATTACTATTTACGGGGAAAGCGGACATGCCGGAGCCACACCGATGAAGGGCCGTATGGATCCCATGATACCGGCTTGTGAACTGGTCTTACGAATTCAGAAAAAGGCGTCCATGCTTAAGGATTGTGTGGCAACCGTAGGAAAGCTGGAAACAAGTCCCGGTGCATGTAATATTATTTGTGATCATGTGATGCTTTCATTGGATGTACGAAGCATAGATCCTGCAAATATTGATTGTATCATAGACGATGTAAAGGCATTTTTAAACCAGATTCCCTTTCAAAGTACCTTGGAACATGAGCAATCTTTAAACTGTGCGCCCTGTTCACAGTCCATTCAGGAGCAGATCAAAGAAGTTTGCCAGTCTAATGATCTTAGTTTTATGTCATTGATGAGTGGTGCTGGTCACGATGCCATGAATTTCTATGAACACTGTCCCATTGGAATGATCTTTGTCGAAAGCCACAAAGGATATTCACATCGGAAGGAAGAGTACACATCTCCAATTTCTTGTGCACAAGGGACACTTGTCCTGGCACAGATGCTTCAAAGATTAGGGCAGTGATTCGAATACTTACAAGTGTTTGGAGGGAACGATGAAAGATACTTTGAAACGTTTTTTTAAGATTGATGAACGACATTCAAACTTAAAAACGGAAATGATTGCCGGAATTACTACTTTTATGACAATGGCATACATCCTTGTTGTACAGCCGGCATTAATGGTTGGCAATGCGCCGAGTCTAATTGATGTAAACGGAATCTTGATTACCAAGGAAGCCATTGTGGTTACTTGTGCTGTGGTCAGTGGTTTGATTACATTATTGATGGCTTGTTATGCCAATTTGCCTTTTGCTCTGGCTACAGGCATGGGAAGTAATGCTTTATTTGGTGGAATGCTTGTCAATGGGGAAATTTCTTTTGGCGGTATCATGTCAATGACATTGATTTCCGGATCGATCTTTTTACTGCTGACCCTGTTTGGAATACGTGATCTGATCGTAAAAACGATTCCAAGCAATTTAAAGATTGCGATTGGTACAGCCATTGGTTTTTATGTCGCATACCTGGGCTTTAAAAACAGTGGTATCGGTACTTTTGTCAACGGTATATCACGCGGTGACTTTACCCAGCCTTCGGTCTATCTGGCGCTTTTGGGCTTGATCATTATTGCCGTGCTGACGGCTAAAAAAGTGACAGGAGCCATTTTGATCGGTATTTTGGTTGTGACGGTCCTTGGAATTCCACTTGGCGTGACAACGGTTCCTGAATCTTTATTTAAGGTTCCTTCGTTTGAAGGCCTTTCAAATGTCGTTTTCCAATTCGATTGGAAATCCGTTCTTACCTGGTCAGCCGTTCCTTTGATTTTTACGGCATTCTGTGGTGACTTTTTCTCCACTTTAGGTACGATCCTGGGTGTAGGTGCCAAAGCCGGTATGTTGGATGAAAAGGGAAACTTCCCGGACATTCAAAAACCATTTTTGGTTGATGCGATTGGTACTTGTGTGGGCGCCTGCACGGGAAATACAGTCATTACAACCTTTGTGGAATCCAGTGCCGGTGTCGAAGCTGGAGGGCGAACCGGCTTTGCCAGTGTAATTACGGCTCTTATCTTTTTTGCCATGGTTCTGTTCTCACCACTTGTACTGATGATTCCCAATGCGGCAACCGGACCCGCTTTGATCTTTGTCGGATTTTTAATGGTGCAAGGTATAAAAAATATTGATTTTTCTGATTTTACCGAAGCTTTTGGACCTTTTGCGATGATCATGTTTACCATCTTTACCGGATCGATTGCCGGTGGTATTTCCAGTGGAATTATCGCGCATGTTTTGATCAAAACATTGACAGGGCATTATAAAGAGGTACATCCTTTCTTATATATTTTATGTATTCCCCTTGTTTGTTATTTTATTTTCTAGTAAAGGCAAAAAAGAAGTAAGCATAGATACAAATTTAGAGTGCAGGAATTGGAGGAGCCATGAAAATACAACCTAAAAATAAGAGAAATTTATTAAAAGCGGCTTTGGGTGAGATCCCCAGTGATCTTTGTATTCAAAATGTAAAATTAGTGAATGTCATTACCGGAGAGATCTATCCGGCCAATGTCTTTGTGTACGAAGGGATGATTGCCCACGTGGAATATCAAGATTTGACAAAAGATCTGGATAAGGCTAAAGAAGTATTGGATGCAAAAGGAAAATACATGATTCCGGGGCTGATCGACGCGCATGAACATATTGAAAGTTCAATGATGACGCCAAGAAATTTTGCCCGATGCGTGATTCCGCATGGAACAACGACTGTTGTTACCGATCCGCATGAAATTGCCAATGTGGTTGGAAAAAGAGGGGTATACTATATGCATGAGGCAAGTGAGGGCTTGCCGATGCGCCAGTTGATCGATATCCCAAGCTGTGTCCCCTCGGTTCCCGGTCTGGAAAATGCCGGTGCCAGTTTTTTTGCGGAGGATATTGCCGAATTGGCAGAACTGGATCGTGCTGTTGGGCTTGCGGAAGTGATGGACTTTTTGGCTGTGATCCATGGTGAAGATCGCATGATGGACATTATCGATGCCATGGATAAAAAGGGATACTACCTGCAGGGACATGCACCATATTTAAGTGGAAGAATGTTATCGGCTTATTTGTGTGGTGGTCCTAAAACTTGTCATGAATCTCGTACCGGACAGGAAGGACTGGAAAAGTTAAGAGATGGAATGTTTGTCGATGCCAGAGAGTCTTCCATCACTAAAAATATTGAAGATATATGGAAGGGCATCAAGGACGTACGTTTTTTTGATCATCTCTGCCTGTGTACGGATGATAGAGAAGCCGATGATATCTTACATAAGGGGCATATGAACGATGTAGTCCGATGTGCCATTGCCTATGGGATGGATCCGGTTCTGGCCATAAAGAGCGCTACTTTTAACACTGCAAGAGAAATTAATATAGAAAATTTAGGCGCGATTACTCCGGGATATGTCGCCGATATGCTTTTAGTGGATGATTTAACGGAATTAAAGCCCAGCCATGTATTCTTCGGTGGACAGCTGGTTGCCAAAGATGGAAAGCTGGAAGTTCCAGTAGAAGAAAAGACGTATCCTTTAGAAAAAGAAAATACAGTGGTTGTCAAACCTTTAACGATTCAGGACTTTACGATCCAGGCACCGATTGACAACGGAACTTGTAAAGTGAATGTGATGGTCTATAAAGATCTAAAGTTGTCCAGCACTTTATTGGAGACCATAGAGTTGCCGGTCAAAGACGGAGTGGTGCAGCTTCAGGATACCAGTCTAAAATATGTGGCGGTCATCAATCGCCATAAGGGGCATGATACCATTGGATTAGGCATTGTAAAAGGATTTGGTACAACGACAGGTGCTTTAGCTTCAACCGTCAGTCATGATTGTCATAATTTAACCGTCGTTTATGATACACCGGAAAATGCTTTGCTGGCAGCAAATGCTTTGATTCGATGTGGTGGTGGAATGAGCGCTGTCAAAGAAAATGAATTATTATACGTGCTTGAATTACCACTGGCCGGGTTAATGTCATTAAAGCCGGCGGAAGAATTGGCAAAAGACAATCAAAAAATGAAGGAAGCCAATCGTATTTTAGGACTCACGGAAATGGAAAATCCTTTATTGCGCATTGTCACCTTAGCTTTACCGGTCATTCCAAATGTCAAAATGTCCGATCTGGGATTAGTGGACGTCAACGCAAAACAATTGATTCCTTTATTTGCATAAAACGACATCTTAAAACATCTGAGAAGTTGAAAAGGGAGATAGAGTGTAGACACTTTGATCTCCCTTTTTATTGAGTCGATTATAGGATGTTTTTGGTGCAGGATTGCCAATACGATGTTGGCTTCTGTAGCTTTGATGCTTAATGGATTTGGGCATCTTTGTATCCAGAGAAATATACAGCTCACAAAGTAATAGGTGTGATCATTCCTATAAAATGGAGCAATTAATACTATTTTTAACGCTTAACGTTAACATAATTCTGATTACTGAATACAAGTAACCAACTAAGAAAAATGATTGAAAATACAATTTAAAATAAACGCTATACCCACAGTTTGGTGATTTAGCCATAATTCAGCATTAAAAAGAAACCTCAAATAAAGCATCTGTTGCAATCTGCCGGATAAAAAAGTAATGAATAGAGTACTTCAACTTCTTTAAGACATAGACAAGTATTT
>NZ_JAXKBY010000117.1:0-28649 GCF_036552745.1 Faecalicoccus sp. | reverse complement strand
CTATGGCCAATATTGCGACAGCTCGCTTTGCGGCCGATGTATCAAACAGCGGCGCCTTAGGTATTTTAGGAACCGGTGCAATGAATGCGGCACAGGTTGCAAAAAGCATTGATGAAATTCGGACATTAACGGATAAACCGTTTGGAGTCAATGTGATGTTGATGAATCCGGATACCGATACGATCATGCAGGTGATTGCCGAAAAAAAAGTGCCAGTTGTCACAACCGGTGCCGGAAATCCCGGAAAATATATGGAAATGTTAAAAGCTAGTGGAACCAAAGTCTTTCCAGTCGTAGCCAGTGTAGCGTTGGCAATCCGAATGGAAAGAGCCGGAGCCGATGGCATCATTGCCGAGGGAACCGAAGCCGGAGGCCATGTTAATGAACAAACAACGATGGCATTAATCCCACAGGTTGTCGATGCGGTTAACATTCCGGTCATTGCGGCCGGTGGTATTGCCGATGGACGAGGCTTTAATGCCGCTTTATCCTTAGGTGCTGTTGGTGTACAGGTAGGAACTTGTTTGTTGGTCAGTGAGGAATGTCCGATTCATGAGGCTTATAAAAATGCGGTTTTGAAGGCCAAAGATACAGATACCGTGGTTACCGGAAGAACATTAAATACGCCGGTTCGAATTTTAAAGAATTCAATGAGCCGTCAGTATTTAAAGATGGAAAAAAGTGGAGCTAAGCCGGAAGAAATGGAAAAGCTGACCTTAGGTGGTTTGCGCAGAGCTGTTTTTGAAGGAGACATGAAAACCGGTTCGGTCATGATGGGACAGGTTGCCGGTCTATGTAAAGAAATTCGTCCGTTAGCAATCATTTTTGAAATGATGATGCAGGATTCAAAAAGACAGTTTGAAGAACTGAAACAGAAAATTGAGGCCTTAGAATGTTAAAACCGGTAAAGATCAAAGATAAGGTCTTGGAAGTTCCGATCATTCAAGGTGGAATGGGAATCGGTGTTTCTTTATCCAACTTAGCTCTGGCTGTTCGAAAAGAAGGCGGTATGGGTGTGATATCTGCCGCTATGCCAGGCTTTCAGGAGCCGGATTTTGAAACCCAGCCGATTCAGGCCAACATCCGTGCGCTTCAAAGAGAAATTCAGAAAGCTAAGATGACCGAACGTGGTTTGTTAGGTGTCAATATTATGGTGGCCAGTCAGAATTATGGAACCTATGTCAAGGCAGCTATAGAAGCCGGTGTTGATGCGATCATTTCCGGCGCCGGATTGCCATTGGATCTGCCCAAATACAGCGATGGTAATGTCTTGTTGGCGCCTATTGTATCCAGTGGAAAGGCATGTCGTCTGATCTGTCGAAGATGGGATTCGCATCATAACACAGCACCGGATTTTGTGGTCATTGAAGGACAGAAAGCCGGCGGACATTTAGGCTTTAAGCTAAAGGAATTACAGGAAGGTACATTTCAATCTCTGGAAGAAATCTTAAAGGATGTTCAACAAGAATTGGAAGTCTTTCGTCAAAAATATCAAAAAGAAATTCCGGTCTTTGTAGCCGGAGGCATTTTTACTCATGAAGATATTGAACATTTCATTGAGTTGGGAGCGGATGGTGTACAAATGGCTACACGTTTTATCGCTACCAGAGAATGTGATGCCCATGAAAACTTTAAACAGATGATCATACAAGCTAAAAAGGAAGATATCGTATATGTCAAAAGCCCGGCCGGTTTTCCCGGAAGAGCGGTTCGCAATGCCTTTGTTCAAAAGACAGAGAAACAGGCAAATCAAAGAATCACAAATTGTTTAGGTTGTATGATTCCTTGTCATCCTGGTGATACACCGTATTGTATAACACGAGCTTTGATTCGTGCGGTACAGGGAGATCAGGAAAATGGTTTGTTTTTTACGGGAACCAGTGCGGAAATAATAAATGAAATGACAGATGTACATACATTGATGGAAAGCCTGAAAACAGGCAGGAAAGGATAACTTATGACAACAGCATTTCTGTTTGCGGGACAGGGATCTCAGATTGTCGGTATGGCCAGGGATTTTTATGATCATTGTCCAGAAAGCCGAGAGCTGATGGATTCCTTTACATGTGATTATGATATCAAAAAGCTGTGCTTTGAAGGGCCACAGGAAACTTTGAACGATACAGCCTATGCCCAAAGCTCGATTGTGGCAGCTTCTTTAACGATTTTAGAAGCCATTAAAACAAAAGGAATTCAGGGTGATGTTTGCGCCGGTTTATCACTTGGTGAATACAGCGCGTTATGTTATGCCGGAGCGATGGATGCCCAAAGTACTATTGATATCGTTCGTCAAAGAGGAATTTTGATGGCTAATGCCTTACCGGCCGGGACAACAGGAATGTCGGCTGTTTTGGGGTTATCGGCAGAAAAGATTGAAGAGGTTTGTAAGGAGATACAAAGTAAAGGGCTGGTTTTAGAAATTGCCAATTATAACTGCCCGGGACAGATCGTTGTAACCGGACAAAAGGAAGCCTTGGAGCAGGCAGAAGCTTTGTTGATGGAAAAAGGTGCACGAAGAGTACTGCCTTTAAGTGTCAGTGGTGCTTTCCATAGTTCTTTACTGCAGGATGCCAGTCTGGAACTGGAAAGGGTCTTACAACAAAGCAAGTTAAGTCTGCCAAAACTTTCGGTCTATCACAATATCAGTGGCGATAAAGAAACGGTAAACTCTACCGAAGATCTGATTGAAATCTTGAAACAACAGATTTGCCACAGTGTACGCTTTGAACAGACGATTCGCAATATGATTCGTGATGGTGTGGATACCTTTGTAGAAATCGGACCAGGAAAAACATTAAGTGGATTTGTACGGAAAGTCGATCGAAGCGTAAAGGTTTATACGATCAATACGGTAAAAGATCTGGAAGGAATGGTTGAAGCATGGAACAAGTAGAAAAGACAGCACTGGTCACAGGGGCCGGAAAAGGAATCGGTAAAGCCATTGCCCTGGCATTTGCGCAGGCCGGTTATAATGTAATCATTAACTATAATGGTTCAAAAGAAGCGGCACAATCGGTACTAAAGGAAGCCGAAAGCTATGGCGTTAAGGCGATTACGATACAGGCGGATGTATCTAAGGATGAACAAGTTAAAGCGATGATCGATCAGGCAATGGAGCAGTTTGGTCGTATTGATGTGCTGGTCAACAATTCTGGAATCAATAAAGATGGATTGATGATGCGAATGAGTTTAGAAGATTTTCATAAAGTCATTGCGGTCAATCTGGAAGGAACGTTTAACTGTATCAAACATGTATCACGTATCATGATGAAACAACGTTCTGGTTCGATCATCAATATGTCCAGTGTAGTGGGTTTGATTGGAAATGCCGGACAGGCAAACTATGCATCCAGTAAAGCCGGTGTGATCGGTCTGACAAAATCGGCAGCCAGAGAACTGGCATTACGACAGATTCGTGTCAATGCGATTGCACCGGGATTTATCGATACGGATATGACAGCTAAACTGGCAGAGAAAGATAAAACAAAAATGATGGAACAAATTCCATTAAAAACATTTGGAAAACCGGAAGATGTAGCGAATGTCTGTGTAGCACTGGCTAGCGATGCTTTTAGCTATGTAACCGGTCAGGTCATTCATGTCGATGGCGGCATGGTCATGTAGGAGGGTCCTATGCGAAGAGTAGTGATTACAGGATTGGGCGCTGTTTCCCCAATTGGAAATGATGTGAATACTGTATGGAACAGCATTGAACAAGGTGTATGCGGGATTGCCCCGATTACACATTTTGATACATCGGATTATAAAGTAAAACTTGCCGGAGAAGTCAAAGACCTGGATATGGAAGCTTACTTCTCCAAACGTGATTTGAAGTTCAATGATCGTTTTACGCAGTTTGCCCGTATTGTTTCCAAACAGGCAATGATCGATGCCGGATTTGAAAAAGATCCGGATGATGCGATGCGTTTTGGCTGTATGATTGGTTCTGGAATCGGAGGCATCGATACGATCGAACAGGCATCCAAGACTTTGGAAGGCCGTGGTCCGTCTCGTGTATCTCCTTTCTTTATTCCTATGTCTTTGGCCAATCTGGCAGCCGGTCAGGTGGCCATTGATTGGGGTTTAAAAGGAGCCACTTCTTGTGTGGTAACAGCCTGTGCTGCCGCCAGCAATGCGATTGGAGAAGCTTTCCATCGCATTCGTGACGGGTATGAGGATGTTATGTTGACAGGAGGTAGCGAGGCAGCCATCACACCATTGGCCATTGCCGGTTTCCAGTCGATGCGCGCTTTACATACCGGTGAAGATGCCAATCGTGCCAGTATTCCTTTTGATGCCGATCGCAGTGGTTTTGTGATGGGAGAAGGTGCCGGTGCATTGGTTTTGGAAGAGTTGGAACATGCCAAAGCCAGAGGTGCAAAGATTTATGCAGAGATCGTAGGTTATGGTGCCAGCTGTGATGCCCATCATATCACAGCGCCATTGGATGATGGATCCGGTGGGGCACAGGCCATGGTACAGGCCATCGAAGATGCCAAGATCGTACCGGAAGCCATTGACTATATCAATGCCCATGGAACCAGCACTTCATTGAATGATAAAACGGAAACGGCAGCCGTTAAGGCAGCGTTTAAAGAACACGCTTATAAATTGGCCATGTCCAGTACGAAAAGTAATACCGGACACTTATTAGGGGCCAGTGGTGCCATTGAGGCCATCATCAGTATCAAGGCTCTACAAAATAGTCTGATTCCCCCAACGATCCACTATCAAAATCCGGATGCACAATGCGATTTGGATATTGTGGCCAACACACCACGAAAACAAGATATAAGGTATGCTATGAGCAATTCTCTAGGTTTTGGTGGGCATAATGCCTCTTTGATCTTTAAAAAATGGGAGGACTAAACATGTTGTCAAATGAAGAAATCAAACAGATTATTCCCCATCGTTATCCGTTTTTATTGGTAGATAAGATTGAATCGATCGATGAAGAAACCAAAACGATCGTAGGCATCAAATGTGTAAGTGCCAATGAAATGCAGTTTTTAGGCCATTATCCGCAACATAGTGTAATGCCGGGTGTTTTGATCGTAGAAGCCATGGCACAGACCGGTGCGGTATTGTTGTTGAAAGATCCGGCCAACAAAGGAAAACTTCCTTTATTTGCCGGTATCAATAAGATGCGTTTTTCAAGACCGGTCGTACCTGGTGATGTATTAAAGATGACCGTACAGTTTAAACGCATGATCGGTGGTATCTGTATTGCCAGCTGCGAAGCAACAGTGGATGGCGAAAAAGCAGCTTCCGGTGAAATCTTATGTGCTCTGCAGGAGGCCTAATGCCAACGATTGGCTGTGATCTGGTCCAGATCGACAGGATTCAAAATGTGCAGGGAATTGCCAAACGTTTGTTGAGTCCTAAAGAATACAGCCAGTTTCAAGAACTGCATGGACAAAGACAGAAAGAGTTTTTAGCCGGACGCTTTGCGGCCAGAGAAGCCATTGTCAAAGCATTGCCGATACCGGTAGCGTATTCAGAAATCGAAGTCGATCCCAAAGATGTGATACATTATCAGGGCTATCAGATTCAAGTGTCCATTTCCCATGATGGGCCATTTGCGATGGCTGTAGCCATTGCCTGTAAGGAGGAATCCGTGTGCGAATAACACAGATCGTTAAAGCATTACCGTTTTTACCAGCTTCCTGGATCAGTTCAAAGATTTACCAGAACAAAACGCAGGAAGAAAGTCAGATTCGTTTAGAAAAATGGAGCACATTGATCCTTAAGGTTTTAGGCTATCGATTGCAGGTACAAGGTGTTGAAAATGTGCCGATGCAGGAAACCATCTATTTTGTATCCAATCATCAGGGTACGCTGGACCCAGCTTTGATCTTGGCCAGTTCCCCTGTCCACTTGGCTTTTATCTCGAAAAAAGAAAATGAAACGATGCCAATCTTTGGTCGTTGGGCCTGCAATATTGGTACGATCCATTTTGATAGAGAATCCAGAGAAGGCAATGTCCATATGTTAAGAGAAGCGGCAAGGGAACTAAAGCAGGGAAAGAATCTGTTAGTATTTCCGGAAGGAACTCGCTCAATGGGCGATACCATGCACGATTTTAAGGCGGGTGCTCTTTTGCCGGCATATTTATCCAAAGCTACGATCGTTCCGATTGCTTTAAAGAAATCGTACAGTTTTGATATCAAAGGCGATAAGACAAAACGGTTAGGCATTGAGTACGGAAAACCGATTCGCCCAGAAGAATATAAAAAAATGGACCAGGAAGATCTGGCCCAACAGCTGCATGACTGGATTCAAAGTCGAATTGAGATTTCTCCGGAAGATAAATAATCGATGGAGCCATCTGCTTTTTGGATCTTTAGACGGCATCGATCATCGACACCCAGTAAAACGGCACTATAGGTTTCCTGTGGAGTGATGACTTGAATCGTCTTTTGTACAAATGCCAAACGTTGACGATATAAAGATCGAAAATCATCGGATTTGGAATAATAAGAGTAAAAAGCAGTAAGAAACTTCGCAATCAGTTCGTTGCGAGTTTTTTTTATGGCTGTATAATCTTCAATTGATGCCGCAATAGATTCCAGTTCCTTGGAACGAATAAAAGAATGGACGTTGATGCCAATGCCGATGATCAGATATTCCATGTGGTTTTGATACAGTTTTCCTTCACAGAGAATACCAGCCAGTTTTTTTTGATCCAGCAAAATATCATTAAGCCACTTGATGGAACAAGTTAAGTTATATTGTTCTTCAATGGCTTTGATACAGGCAACAGCTGCCATTGCCGTACATTCCAGTACATCCAAAAGGTTTTCCCGGGGTTTTAAAAGTAAAGAACAATAGATTCCGGATCCTTTAGGCGAATGAAAACTTCTTCCATTTCGTCCTCTTCCCTGTGTTTGTTCATCGGCCAGTATTACGGTGCCTTCCGGTAGTCCGCTATGTTCTTGAAGCCATGTATTCGTACTGTCTAAGATATCAAAAATATGGATATCATAAAAAGAAGGGCAGTTTTGTTCAATATTTTCTTTTTTTAACGGATCAACATAGTAAAGCATATTTTTATCATACCATATTCATCAGCAAGCCATACAATTTAAAAGATAAATATGATATATTGTAGCGTGAAATGAAAGAGTGGATGTAGATGAAAAATATAGTGATCATCGCAACCGGAGGGACGATTGCGGGAAGTGGAGAAGCCGGCAAATCCGCGGATTATGCAGCTGGGAAATTTAAAGTGTCTGATATTTTGGCCAGTGTACCGGCCATACAGAATTTAGCCCATATTCAAACGATTCAGCTTTGTAATGTGGACAGTAATGATATGAATGAAA
The DNA here is from genome assembly GCF_036552745.1 of Faecalicoccus sp. NCBI lineage: Bacteria > Bacillati > Bacillota > Erysipelotrichia > Erysipelotrichales > Erysipelotrichaceae > Faecalicoccus > Faecalicoccus sp. Next base: position 21,324 of record NZ_JAXKBY010000117.1, on the reverse strand, counting down.
GCCGATGGATCGAACTCAGAAACTTAATTCATCAATGTGATAAAGATCCTCAAGTTGACGGTGTTGTCGTAACACATGGAACAGATACTTTGGAGGAAACAGCTTTTTTCCTGAATTTGACGATTCATACACATATGCCGGTGGTTTTGACAGGTTCAATGCGACCTGCCACAGCAGCCAGTGCCGATGGACCGATGAATTTATACCAGGCAGTTGCCTTGGCAGCCAGCGATCAAGCAAAAGGCACCGGTGTTTTGGCCGTGTTTTCCGATACCATTTATTCAGGAAGAGATATTCGCAAATCCAACAGCTATAAAACGGATGCGTTTGAAATCGGACACTTTGGTTCGTTAGGCTATATGCGAGATGATCAGGTATATTTTCTAAGCCAGAGTCAAAGGCCACATACTTTAACTTCACCATTTTCGGCTATGGAGATTCAAAAGCTTCCAAAGGTGGGAATTGCGTATTGGCATTGTGATGCTGATCTAAAAATTTTAGATTTTATGGCAAAAGAATACGAGGGAATCGTAACAGCTGGAAGTGGCAGTGGTAATTATGGTTCGGCATGGAAAGAATACTTTCATAAACTAGCTAAAGAGCACGTAATCGTTCGTTCCAGTCGGGTTGCGCAGGGCATCGTATTTGATTCCAGCTTTTTTGATCCGGAGCGGGATACGATACCAGCCTTTACATTTTCACCACATAAAGCGCGTATTTTGTTGATGTTGGCGTTAATGAAAACTAGGGATAAACAACAGATTCGGTATTGGTTTGAAACGTTGTGATAATAGTAGCTTTATTCATCATAATTCTAGAATAAATATAAAGAAATCGAAATATATGGTGATGATCATAAATATTCCGATTTCTTTATTGTATTTATGGACTGTTTTTATCCTGGATTTGTTACAATATTTTTTGACTTAAATCATTATTGATCCCATTTTCTAATCACACCGGAATCTATAGCTGCTTGTTTTACTGCTTTGGTAACCGCCGGCACAACGCGAGGATCAAGCGCAGATACAATGATATTCTCCGGAGACAGTTCTTCTTCTGGTATCATTGAGGCAATCGCAAATACAGCTGCTTTTTTCATTTCATAGTTGATTTCGGTCGCCTGTGCTTCTAAAGCACCTTTGAAAATGCCCGGGAAGGCGAGAAGGTTGTTGATCTGATTTGGATGATCACTTCGTCCAGTCCCTACGATATAGGCATTAGCTTCTTTAGCATCCTGTGGTTCGATTTCCGGTGTCGGGTTGGCCATGGGGAAAACAATGGCTTTTTCGTTCATCGATTGCACCATTTCTTTAGAAACAATATGAGGTGCACTGACACCAATAAATACGTCAGCACCTTTCATTGCCTCTTTCAATCCTCCAGTTTTGTGGTTTTTATTTAAACGGTCGATCAAAGCTTTTTGCCCACTGGATAATGGCATATCTTTTTGAAGGATTCCTTTACGGTTGAGTAAAACAACATTTCCCAACTCAAGATCCAGAATCAGACTAGCAATCGCACACCCGGCACTTCCGGCACCCATAATTACAATTTCTGGATCTTTTTTCTTCACTAAACGCAATGCATTTACTAAGGCAGAACACGTAACGATGGCTGTTCCATGTTGATCATCATGGAAAACTGGAATGTTCATTCTTTCTTTGAGTCGCTGTTCCACTTCAAAACAACGTGGAGCTGCGATGTCTTCTAAGTTGATTCCACCAAAGCTTGGTTCTAAAGCTGCAATGATATCGACAAGTTTGTCAGTATCTTGTGTATTTAGACACAAAGGAATGGCATCCAATCCACTCAAAGCTTTAAATAGAACACACTTTCCTTCCATGACGGGCATTCCGGCTTCCGGACCGATGTTTCCTAATCCCAGTATAGCACTTCCGTCGCTGATTACTGCAATTGTATGTCCTCTTCCGGTATAGGTGTAGGATTGTCTTGCATCTTCACGGATGGCTAAACACGGGGCGGCAACACCTGGTGTATAAGCTACAGATAGATCGTCTTTGGTTTTAATCGACATTTTTGGTATAATCTCCAATTTCCCGTTCCATTCTTTGTGTAAACTTAAGGCTTCTTTTGTGTAATCCATATTTGTTTCCTCCTTTTCAATAAAAATGTAGAACCGATCTATGTTTTATATTTTGTAACAATATGTTTATAAAAGTGTCGATATCCTTGTTGTTCTAATCAAGAATATGAAGCGATTGTAGTGCATGAGCAATGCCACATTCCTGTATAGGCTTTGTGATAAAATCAGCAACCTCTTTAGCTTCATCGCAACCATTGCCCATGCAGATTCCAAGTTTGGCAGTTTTTAAAATTTCAATATCATTTTTACTGTCACCAATCGCAATGGTTTCTAAATTTGGCTTTCCATAATACTCGAGTATTTTTTGCAGCCCGATGGATTTATTGATGGATTTTAAAGCAATCTCTCCTCCAATAAAATGATCTTTTATATTTCGATGAATAAATGCTCTGAATCTATCTGGTAACAGAGCAATAAACTCTTTACAGGTGTCATAGTTTTGAGCGTAGATGGAAATTTTCAGAATAGCTTGATAATCTTCTTCTGAAAGAGCTTCAATAGGGTAGGATGTTCTTCTCTGTTTGGCAAAAAGATTGAATTCACAGTCCTCTAATTCATTGGATCTACAACGTCGATTAAAGATTTTCATCGCAAAAGGAGTTAAAAATCTTCTAGTATCTCCATCCACTGTAAAATCGATTTTTCTTTCCAGTAAGGAAGAAATCAACATTTTAATATCTGTCGGTTCAAATGCATGTAAATAGATTGTTTTGTCTTGAATACTAACTTTTGCACCACAGGAGAAGATCCCTCCCTCAAAAAGGTTGTCAGGAAGAATCCCGTCGAGATGAATATGTGGTCTTCCTGTAGATAGAAAGAGTTTATGTCCATTTTTTTTGGCTTGAATCAATGCGTCTATATCCGGTTTATGAATGGTTTTTTCATCGTGATCATAAAGTGTTCGATCAAAGTCTATAAAGAGAAGTGCCATATTATTTTCCTTTCTTTGGAATTGATACGACACGGGTGAATAAAATTCCATCATGAATTAGTCGAATTTTTTCCAGATTCTTGTGTTTGATGTAATAAAGAAAAATCTGAATTATTTCACAAGGTATCAATATCATTGCGAACATAAATTTGAACACAAATTCTCTGGCAAAGTTCAGCCAATATCCTAGTTTTTTATTTTCTGTACTTTCGGTTTTGATATAGAAAAACATCTTCCCCATGGTTTGTCCATTGTGTTTTGTTGGAAGATAAAGGAACAAAAATACAAAAACCACAATGCTGCATAAAAGAACAAAGTTGGCTTGCGAACGTGTATCGGGATTTTGATACAAGCCATTGATTCCTGTCATAAGTAGAAATAAAAGAATAAATTCTAAAGAGAAGTCAATGATGTAAGCAATCGCCCGTTTTGATAGTGGAGCGTCAGTTAGAATGATTTTTGCTTTTTTACCGTATTTCATAGTGCACCTCCGTATTAAATAAATGTATTTGGATAGGACTTTAATAAGAATTCGATTTTTTCTTCGTTTGTTTTTTGTTGATCAATAAGACTCAATAGCTGGGATGCGATGATTTTTGTCTTCTTTCCCTGAATACCTATGCTTTTTAGACGATCTTCTTCTGCAATGTCGATAAAAAAGTTAGTTAACAAGGTACGTTCATACTTTGAACTGACAATATTATATGTTCTTTCGGAAAAAGTTATGATAAAATCATAATCCAGATCATCAATGATATGAAGACTGTTCAGATTCGCGTGACCTACATAATCTACATTGAAATGTTCATTCAACTGTTGTTTATAGAAATCAAGCCTTTCGTAAGGAATCCCAGTTACAATTATGACTTTGGTCTTATGATCGTCATATAGACTGTTTTTCAATATGAATTTTTGAAAGATCAATGTCAGTGTAAAGAGCATATCTTTTGTGATGCGAATGGGCAGTTGTATCTCCAAAATTTCAGCACATTTCTTTATCTTTTTATAAAGATTTGGGAATTGCTTATCTACATTTTTGACAAGCTTATCGATAATGACAGAATGAAGATATGTTTGTGCAATTCCTTTTTGTACGTAGGCATAGATTTCTTTTTTTAGTTCTCTCTGTGTATAGATAGGAGTATGTATGGAATGCTCAACTTCATTAATAAACTGATCACAGGTTTTCTTTAGCTGCGTCGTAAAGATACAGGGTGGTTTCTGAGATAGATCTAATATTGAAACCACAACACCCAAGACTTCATTTAAAAAGGGATCCGGCGTGATCTTTGCAGGAAGATAGGGAAATGGAATACTATGAAGAAATTCTCTATCCTCTTTAGGCGGAAAATAATATAACGAACATAAAAACAGCAATAACATCTTTTTGGAACTATAAGTAATGGAAAGATGATATGTATCCAGATATATTTGAATATCGTTTAATGCCCGGGGAATATAGTTTCGATAATTTTCATCGATCATTTCATAGATCTGATGTTCCAAAGGTGTATTTGCAATTCTTTCTGCAATCGTGTTATCCTCTCGGATTTCAATCAGGGAATAAATCTGATTGGTGGCATAAATACGGAAGAAAAGATCGTTTCCGTGTATCCTTAACCCTTTTTTACGCATGATATCTACTTTCATCGAAAGTTCTGTCATGAGTTTTCTGAACTTGGTCATGTCGTTTTTCTTGGTCGTTAAAGATAAGTTCCACATGGTGTAAAGTTCGGATGTATTCGCAAAACCATCAAAGAAGATTTTACAGATTACGACTCGTACTCTTTCATCATAAGAACTGAAATAATCATAATTTGTCAATTTTTTGATGACCTGTAAATACTCCTGATATGAAATAGGGCAGGAACACATGGATTTCTTGATCTGAATGACAGGGTGTTCACAGAAATCATTGATTTCTTGGATATCTCTTCGAATCGTACTTGTATCCTTATCGAAATGTTGTGCACATTTATCCAATGAAATTTGATTAGCTTCCTGTATGAATTTTAATAATTTTATTTTTGCCAGCGATAGTCCCATGTTTTACACCTTCCTCTTAAGTATCATAAAAATCTGTTCAGTCGTAAAGGCTACTTTTTGCAATAAAATAATTATATATTATTGCCTTTAACTTTACATTTCTGGATGGAATAATGAAGTTGCTTAATTTGATGCGCACAAATTAATGAATGAAGTATAAACAAAACAAGAAAAGAGGGAGAGTATGGCTAGTACAGTTCTTAGTAAATTACCAAAAGTTCCACAGAGCTGGAAAAACAATATACAAACTTTTGGTCGTTCATTGTTGCTTCCAATTGCATTATTAGCCCCTGTCGGCATGATTATGGGGATTTGTAGTGCATTGGGACAAAGCTACATGGTTGAAAGATTTCCTTTTTTAGGAAATGAAATTTTGAAACTGATTTTAACAAGTTTAAGTTCAATTACCAGTATTATTTTTAACAATATTCCATTATTATTTGCGATGGGTGTTGCTCAAGGTGTTGCCAAACATGAAAAAGGCATTGCAGTTTTTGCTTCTGTTGTTGGTTACCTTGTGTTAAATGTAACCATGAATGTATATCTAACTGCTTCTGGTACCTTAGCTGATGCAGAAACTATGGCTCAGGTAGGCCAGGGTGTGTATTTAGGTGTTCAGACTGTAAAACTTGAGGCTTTAGGTGGTATTATCGCTGGTCTTGTTGCTGCGGCTACAGCAAATCGCTTCTATCGCTTGGAGTTACCGTTAGCATTCGCATTCTTCGGTGGGAAGAAATCCATTCCTATTTTGACAGTTGTATTTATTATCCCATTGGGCTTGATCATTCCAATTATTTGGTCTTGGATCACTTCCTTCCTAATCAGTATTTCTTTTATCTTTACAACTGATTACATCGGTGCTTCTATTTATTACATGTTTAACCGCATGCTGATTCCATTCGGACTACATCATGTATTAGCTTCTGTTGTTCGCTTTACAGAAGCCGGTGGTGTATACATGATCAATGGTACAGAATATGTTGGTATTTTAAATGCGATGAATGAAGTATTATTTAATCTTGGACCGGATAGTCCTTATTGGTCAGATTTGATGCCAAAATTATCCAGTTATCTGGGGGGTGCTCAGGAATTAACGACATTGTTCCGTGTTCCAGCTATTGGATTGGCAATGTATAAAACATCTTTCTTAAAAAACCGCAAGATGGCAAAAGGTGTCATCACAACATGTGTATTGACTGCTTTCTTAGGTAATATTACAGAACCTTTGGAATTCTCTTTCTTGTTTATTAGTCCGGCTCTGTTTATCATTTATTGTGTACTGTGTGGTATCGGCATGTTACCATATCAGCTTTTGAATATTAGTATTGGTTATATTCGCGGTACAATTTTCGACTTTGGTATCTTTGGCTTGATGTATGAGAATACACATTGGATCAATCTGATTCTGTTGGGAATTGCCAACTTCTTCTTATTCTATTTTGTATTTAAATGGTATATCCTGAAATTTCAGTTGGAAACTCCAGGTCGTGAACCATTTGAAGTGGAAGAGAGTGCAAGTGAACTGTTAAAACAGAAAGATTGGCCAGCAATTGCAGGTATTGTTATTGAAGGGCTTGGTGGAAAAGATAATATCGTACATGTTGAAAACTGCATTTTACGTTTGAGAATAGATCTGGTTGATCCATCCAAAGTTGATCAGATGAAAATCAAAGATTCCGGATGTGCTGGTATTTTCTTCCCATCTGAAAAACATATCCATGTTGTCTTTGGCCCACATGTAGAATTTGTTCGTCACGCTGTGGATGATAAACTAAAGGGAAAGTAAGTTAATAAAAAAAGAGAGGTATTGTATGAGAGCGCTTTATGATTCAAAGAGTAAACTTGATGATCGTGGAATAAAAAAATTGTTAACAGAAAAGGCAAAAGTAGAAACGTGGCTTAAAGTGGAATCTGTTTTAGCTACAGCTCAGGCTCAAGTGGGAATCATTCCTCAGGAAGCTGCCGATAACATTGTAGCCAACGCTAAAATTGAGAATATTGATTTTGAAAAAATGGCTGCAATCAAAGCAAAGATCGGGCATGGTTTTGTACCTTTTTTAAAGACTTTGCTTCCACATTTGAACGAAGAAGGGCAAAAATATCTCCATTTTGGTGCTACCACACAGAATATTCAACAAACTTCTCAACTTTATCAGATTCATCAGATCTATGAAATCGTTTATTCTTTCTTAGCAGATATCCTTGAACATCTGGCGGATCTGGCTGAGGATAATGCGGAAACCGTTATGCCGGGAAGAACGCATGGAAGACATGCGATTCCTATCACTTATGGGTACAAAGTTTCTGTATACATTAGTGAACTCTTGTCTAATATTGAACGTATGCGTCAAAGTGAAAAGCGAATCTGTGCCGTTATGATGGGTGGAGCTATTGGATCTTTTAATTCTATGGGAGAAAAAGGGCGTCAGGTTCAGGCCATTGTAGCTGATCTTCTACATATGAGTGAAATGGAGGTACCTTCTAGAAATATGTGCCAGCATAAGGAAGAGTATATTATGACAATGGCACTATTGTGTAATACTTTCCATAAAATGGCTGAAGAAATATACTACACCGGCATTGAAGAGTTTAATGAAGTCAGTGAAGCCTTTACCCCGGGAACAGTTGGAAGTTCTACGATGCCGCAAAAGATCAATCCTAAACTTGCTAAAGGGATTATCGCAAATTCTCAAAAACTGTATTCTATTATTCCAGCAGGATTATACAGTGGGGTCCGTATGTTTGAAGGTGATTCCAGTAGCTATATGTTGTTTGATGGCTTGATGGAAGAAACGACAGAACTGATGGTAGAAGTTATTATTCGTGCAGAAGAGCTAACTCGAACTTTAACGGTTAAGAAAGAAAATATGCTAAAAAATGTTCTGCTGAACAAAGGTTTAGATAACAGTGAATACGTTATGATGAAAGTAGCTGCAAAAATTGGTAAAGATAAAGCACATACTTTGCTTTATGATAAGGCAATGCTAGTGGAGATTGAAGGCAAAAACTATTATGACGTATTAAAAGAAGATGAAACGATTTCGTCAATCTTTACTGACCAGGAGCTCAAGGATATGATTGATCCCAAAAATTATGTAGGTGTCGGACCGGAACTTGCAAGAGAGTTGGCTCAAAAAGCCCGTAAGATGGCAGGAGAACTTCGATAGACTTATGCAACTCTATTCTGAACATATCTTTCTTAATGATCATATGGAATCCGGGTATCTGACCTGGGAGAATGGGAAGATTCTAGGGATATCGAAAACCAGTAGTCAAGACTATCTTGATTACACAGATTTGTATGTATTTCCAGGGTACATTGATAATCATATTCATGGTTGGGCTTGTGGTTCTTTCTGGCATGAAAAAACAGCAGATTCCATTTATAGAATGAAGGACTATTTACCAAAGACGGGAGTGACTTCATTTTTAGCCACATCAGGAGCTGATAAGAAAAATGAAATCGTAAGAGGTGTAAAGGAAGCTTATAAAGTTTTCAAAGATCAAAAAACAGGTGCACAAATGTTAGGTGTTCATCTAGAAGGACCTTTTATCAATAAGAAGTATAAAGGAATGCAGAAAGAAGAATGTTGTATCGACCCTGATTTGAATCTGATGGAGCAGTTGGTTGCACTACAGGGCAAACATCATATGATCCGTTTGATGACTTTGGCACCGGAACTAAAAGGAGCTAAAGAATTGATCACATTCTGTAAAGATCATCAAATCCAATGTTCAATCGGACATAGTGATGCAAACTTTGATTTAATCAAAGAACTAAAATCATATGGACTCTCGGGAGTGACACATATGTTCTCTGGTATGAAGGGAATGCATCATAGAGAATTGGGTGTTGCTGGAAGTGCCTTGTATTTTGATGATTTATATTGTGAGTTTGCCAAGCAGACAGGGATGACCGTCAGTCATGAAGCTTTCGATATTGTTTATCGCATAAAAACGGCCGATCGTATCCTTTTAACTACGGACTGCGTTGGGTATGCTCATGTAAAAGAACCATTTCATCATTTTATTAGAAAAGAAACATTTATTCCGGATAAAAAAGGGTTATGTATCTTAAAAGAAGATGGAACGAAAACTTTCATTGATTCCATGGATTATGACCAGGTAAAACATTTGGAAATGGGGTATAACGAATCTGTTGTCAGTCTTTCAAAACATTCGAAAGTTTCACCACTGGATATGATCAAGATGACCAGCTGGAATCCGGCTGTATATATTGGGGTATCTAACCAAAAAGGAGCATTGTATCCTGGCTATGATGCCGATATCATCGTATGTAAACCAGATTATGAATTGGTTCATACATTCTGTTTAGGTGTTCAATACCTATAGAAAGCTAACTATATAAAAAGGATGATAGAAAGGAAAGGTATATTGTAGCGGCTGTTAAATGAGTCTTTTACAATATACCAGGATAAATATGGGACTGTTTAAAAAACGTATAAAAGAATTCACTGTGTTATCGCCAGTAGATGGTAACACAACAGAATTGATCGAGGTTCCTGATGAAGTTTTCTCTCAGAAAATGATGGGAGATGGATTGGCAGTGGATTGGACTGGTGGAGATGTCTATGCTCCTGTCAGTGGAGAGATTGTATCTTTGATTGCTCCAAGTTACCATGCTTTTGGAATTCGTCATGAATCCGGTTTGGAGATTTTGGTTCATGTGGGACTGGAAACGGTCAATCTAAAAGGGGAAGGTTTTAAGGCCTTAAAAAAAGTAGGTGATCATGTAGAAGCGGGAGAAAAAGTGCTTGAGGTTGATTACAATTTATTGAAAGAAAAGAAAGTCGATCTGATATCTCCGGTCATCGTACTAAATTCTGATTATTTCAAAATAAAAAAACATACAGAGAACTATTCTGTAAAGCATGATGAAGAATTATTCACCTGTGTTGAAATCTAATCGTGCCGTAAGCTAGGCATGAATATAAGAGAGGAGCGAGTCCTCTCTTTTTTGTAGCATCTTAAATTATAGCTGGACCAGCCTTAAAGTGTTCATTGGACTTAATTTAATTACATTGAAGTGGACCTGCTTTTATTGTGATTTTGTTTTCAACGTGTCTTGGATTTCATCGAGTGGCTTTTTCAAAAATTCATTGCGTTCTTTGGTAGACATTCTCTGTAAGGTCTGGATTAATTCTTTTTGTCCTTCTTCACGGCCTTACAATTTTGCCCACTTAATTCGTGCATTTTCCATTCGAATACTGTCATTGATACTCAACTGTTCGAATTCTTCATTAAGTTGATCGATCCATTCCTGGCTCATATACTTGATAACCTTGTCTGCCATGGCGATTCCTTCTTCCTGTTTGATTATAGATTAAATTTTTTATCAAATAATATTCAGAATTATACTTACAGTATTTCAGGAATTGGCGGAAGTTCCGGTTGATCGATCCCATGAATTTCTTTGAGTTTCAGATATAAATGCGTCATGGTGATATCAATATATGGACTGACAAAGATTACACCGATTCCGCAGCACATCATTCCCAAAAAGAGCCATCCGATAAAAGAAATTTCCAAAACAAAGATATTCATTTTATTATTTTGTGTTAGCATTCGGGATCGTTCAAAAACTGCAGCAGATTCCATCTCCGGATGTTCGGCAAGTATATAAGGAACCATGCAATATTCATACGCTTTAATAATGCCGGGCACGATAAAACATAAAGTCCATAAGACGATCTTTATCTGATAGAAGAACATGACTTTGACAATGTTCCAATAGGAGGTCTTGAAAAAATCAAATAAAGTGGAAGTAGAAGGATTTTCCTTTATGGAAAGAATAAAGTATTTATAGGCTCCAATAAGAATCGTATGTCCTAAAAATATGGAATATAGCCAGGATATAATTGTGATTATGATCCAAAGTCGAATCAAACCATTTACATCAATGGCATAATTTCCCAAAACAGTCAAATAAGTATGAGTTGGATTGACCAATTCTGTAATGATGGTAAAAAATGATCCTTGAAGAATACCGGCTAACACAGAAACACCTAAGATTGTCCAGTATTTATCACGCAACGTATTTTTAGCATTTTGTTTTAGCTCTTCGCGTGTCCACATAAGTTCACCTTCTTTCATCCTCATTTTAACACACTTTGCCTATAGATTGTATAAAAATAAAATTGTTTTGTGAACGTATAGAAACTTGTGCAATCATAGTTCTTGAATGGCTATAATTTATTTCCTATAATATCTTATATGGACAAATTTGAATTAGTATCAGACTATAAACCAAGTGGAGATCAGCCTAAAGCAATCGAAGCATTGGTTAAAGGTTTAAACGAGCATAAAAAATATCAGGTTCTTTTAGGGGCTACAGGTACCGGAAAGACATTTACCGTTTCCAATGTGATTGCGGCAGTGAATCGGCCTACGTTGGTTTTTGCACACAATAAAACTTTGGCAGGGCAGTTGTATTCGGAATTTAAAGAGTTCTTTCCGCATAATCGCGTAGAATATTTTGTTTCTTATTTTGATTATTACCAACCGGAAGCGTATTTGCCGAAAACGGATACGTATATTGATAAAAATACCAAGACCAATGAAGAATTGGATATGCTGCGAATGGCGGCTGTTAATTCAGTATTATCAAGAAGAGATACGATTATCGTGGCCAGTGTGGCCTCTATTTACGGTGCCAGTAATCCGGATCAGTATCGGGATATGATCTTTACTTTGCGGGTGGGACAGGAAATCACTCGTAAAGAGTTGATGAGTGATTTAGTTTCACAACAATATAAGCGTAATGACAGCGATCCGCTTCGTGGAACTTTCCGTGTAAGAGGGGATGTCATAGAGATCACACCGGGACATACTGATACGTATTTAATTCGCATTGAGATGTTTGATGATGAGGTCGAAAGAATTTGTGAAGTCGATCCCGTAACCGGTAAAGTACGACAGGCATATTCTGTTTACAATATTTATCCGGCAAATGGTTATGCCACCAGCATGGATATCATGGAACGAGCTGCCAAGACGATTGAAGAGGAACTGGAGGAACGCCTGGATTATTTTGAAAAGGCGGGAAAACCACTGGAAAAAGAGCGCTTGGAACAGCGTTGTCGTTATGATATAGAGGCGTTACGTGAGTTTGGTGTTTGTCCGGGAATCGAAAACTATTCCCGTCATATTGATGGTCGAAAACCGGGCGAGAGACCTTATACATTATTTGATTATTTTCCTAAGGACTTTTTACTGATCGTTGATGAAAGCCATGTGTCTTTACCGCAGATTCGCGGAATGTACAATGGCGACAGAGCGCGTAAAGAAGTATTGGTGGAATATGGATTCCGTTTACCAAGTGCTTTGGATAACCGTCCTTTACGCTTTCCTGAATTTGAACAACTGATTGATCAGGCCATCTTTGTTTCTGCTACACCGGGTGATTGGGAACTGGAACAGACGCATAACGAGGTAATCGAACAGATCATACGTCCAACCGGTTTATTGGATCCTGAAGTCGAGGTTCGTCCGATTGAAGGACAGATTGATGACTTGGTGGATGAGATCAAAGAGAGAGTTGCCAGAGGGGAAAGAGCCTTGGTAACAACACTGACAGTGCGTATGGCAGAGGACTTAACGGCGTACTTAAAAGAAATGGATCTCAAGGTTGCCTGGCTGCATCATGAAGTGAAGACCATTGAACGTACCGAAATCATTCATGATCTTCGTCAGGGAAAATACGATGTACTGGTAGGAATCAACCTGCTTCGAGAAGGATTGGATATTCCGGAAGTTTCTTTGATTGCGATCCTGGATGCGGACAAAGAAGGCTTTTTACGAAGCAAGCGTTCATTGATTCAGATCATCGGTCGTGCGGCTCGAAATGCTCAGGGAAAAGTCATCATGTATGGAGATCATATCACCGAAAGCATGGCGTATGCCATTGAGGAGACAAAACGTCGCCGAAGCATTCAAATGGCCTACAATGAAGAACATGGCATCGTTCCTAAAACGATCATCAAGCCAATTCATGATGTGGTTCGAAGCAAGGAAACCAAAGAGATGGCGGCTCGGTATTTAAAGAAAAAGAAAATGCCGGTCAAACAAAAAGAAGTGATGTTGGAGAATATCGAGAAAGAAATGCGGGAAGCAGCACGTACTTTGGATTTCGAACGAGCTGCGCAGCTTCGAGATATCTTATTTGAATTAAAGGAACAATAGAGCAAACATGTTTTGCTCTTTCATTTGGTATAGAGTGTGGCAAGGATTGTTGTAATAAAAAAAGTTATAAGTTTGCCACGTAGAGAGGTTTTTTATGTCAGAGTTTTCAGAAATGTTAGAAAGTTATGTTACGACAAAGAAAGTGAATAAATATCAGATGGCAAAATATTTGTCGATCGATCGCTCTTCTTTGCATAAGATCATACAAGGACAGCGCAATGCCCCTTCGAAAGATCTGGTAAAGCGCATGGGAAAATATCTGGAGCTTTCTCCTTATGAAACAAGTGAACTTTTAGAACTTTACTCGATTTCCCTGGTTAGTCCGGAGAGATATTATCGAAGAAAGAATGTGCATTCGTTTTTGTCTTCTTTTCATGCGCAGCCTTTAAAAATTGAAATGCCGGGCTTTCAAAAAAGTGATTTTCAAATACAGGATAAAGAAGTAGTTCCTTTTTCCGGAACCCGACAATCTTTGGAGTATTTGATTTATCATTTAGTGACAAAGGAAAATGAAAATGGTAAGGGCATGATCAAATTCTTAGGAACGCCACAGCTTCCCGGATTTTCTAATATGTTTCCTTTGATTCAGGGGAAAACGGTTTTGCGTCATATTTTATCTTTTTCTAAATATGACAGTATCTTGGAAATTCGAGATGATCATAACTTTCAATCGCTAAGTTAGATCATTTCACTGTATGCGCAGTTTGCCAATCGCGGTGTTCGTTATGAAACGGCCTATTACTATGGAACGGATTTTTCACATTCCGCATTTCCACCGTTTCCTTATATGATCGTGACTTCGCAATACGCACTTTCCTTATCTGGAGATTATCAAAACGGCTTGTTGTATAAGGATAGTGAAACGGTGAACTATTTGAATCAAATTTTTGATGCACTGTATGAAAAGACAACACCACTGCTTGTTCCAATTCAGGATCTGACTAGCCAGTTAGCCTTAAATCAGAAGATCATGTCTTGTAAAAGCGACCCGGAGATTTTATTTCAGCTGGTGCCTTGTCTTGTACCGTTTATTCAAAAAATTGATATTCGCAAGTATTTATAAGACGACATGGCCCAAAAAGAATATTTTATCAATGCTTTTACGACATATATTCAGAACCTGATTCATCGCCATGAACAGATTCATCCGCTTCATTTCTGCAGCTTAAATGGAATACGGCGATTCTTGGAAAAAGGTGTATTTGATGAATTTTCAACCGATTTTTATCGTCCTTTAGATAAGGCAGATCGTAAAAAGGTTGTGCAACAGTTCTTAAAATATGCTTACATTTATGATTTGCGATTGTTGCGAGAGGACCTTGGAGAATTGAGCAATGGTTTAAAAGTGTATTTATCTGACAGCTTGGGATATATTCAGTTTATGAGCAGTGATGGCAATGTGATCGTATTGACCTTGGAGAATCCGAATTTTCTTTCATCATTTAAAGATTATTTTGAATCTATGGATGCGGATTTGTATTATCCAAAAGAAGAAGCATTGATTCTCATACAAAAATTGTTAAATCAGTATTAGGAATCCACGGATTCCTTTTTCTTTAGAAAAACTTAAGGATTTTCAACACTGGTTTTTTACATTTCTCTTTTATTCTATGTATGGATGGAGGGATCTGTATGAATGCCAGTCAAAAATGGATATCAACTCTAACGATAGCCGGAACGATTGCCTGTGTGATGTTTTTAGTTTTCCTGGGGACACAGGGCTATTTATTGGATCCGCAAAAGCTGCAGTTTTTATTATCAAAATCAGGCTTTGCCGCTCCTTTCTTGTTTATAACACTGCAGATCTTTCAAACCGTTATTCCAGTGATCCCCGGAGGAATCACCAGTGCGATTGGCGTAGTCAGCTTTGGCAGTGTATTTGGTTTTGTTTATAATTATATTGGATTATGTATAGGATCTTTGATCGCCTTTTGGCTGATCAAACAATATGGCAGACCATTTATGGAAAAAGTGTGTGATCAAAAGACGGTTCAGAAATATATCGGATGGCTGGATAAAGGAAAGAAGTTTGAGATCTTCTTTGCGTTTGCGATTTTTGTGCCCGGATTTCCAGATGATATTCTATGTATGATTGCCGGTTTGACCAAAATGTCGTATAAAAAGTTTATGATGATTATCTTGTTGTGTAAACCATTCGGGTTATTATTATATAGTCAAGGTTTAACGTTTTTACTGCAGTGGGTTGCAGGATTATTTTAGAAGGGGAAATGTATGGAACATACCGTATTAGTAGTTGAAGATGAGACAGGTATTCGCAAGGCTATCTGTATTTATATGAAGAATCAGGGCTATCGTGTACTCGATGCGCCCAATGGCAAAGAGGCTTTGGAAATCATAGAAAGAGAACCGGTACATTTGGCCATCGTGGATATTATGATGCCGGTGATGGATGGCATTACGATGGTCATGAAGGTTCGAGAAAAGTATGATTTTCCTATTTTGTTTTTGAGTGCAAAAAGCGAAGATATTGATAAGATCAACGGATTGAATATCGGTGCGGATGACTATATCACCAAACCATTTACTTCTCTGGAGCTGATTGCCCGTGTTCGGGCACAGTTAAGAAGATACGAACAGATTTTAAGTTTAAAAGAAAATCATCATGATAATAAAGATTGTTATGTGGTTGGTGATCTGGAATTAAATACACTGACAAAAGAAGTCAAAGTGGAAAATCGCATCGTTCATTTAACACCGAAAGAGTTTTCCATCTTAGAGCTTTTGATGAAAAATCCGGGACGTGTTTATTCCGCAGAACAAATCTATGAAACGATATGGCAGGAAGATGCGATCAATACTGAAACAATCATGGTGCATATTCGAAAGCTGCGTGAAAAGATCGAAGCCAATCCAAAAAAGCCGGTTTATATCAAAGTCGTTTGGGGCATTGGTTATAAGATTGAAAGGATGGAACCATGAAGCGAGTACAAAACTTATGTTTAAGCGGGTTCCTGCTGCTTTGTGCTGTCTGTTCGGCTATTGTGATCTTCTTGTACCCCCAAATTCAGTTTAGTTCGGTAACCGACTTTGATGAGGTCAATTATGAATTGAAAGAATCGATTGAGTGGCTGATCTTGGGAAAGATGCAACAGATGGATCCTTCGTATCGATTCATTGAGTCTTCGGATGCGATATTGGAACAAAGTGTAGATGATGCATCACAAAATTCCATTCGTGAGTCCGTGTACCTTTTGGATAATGATGAAAACTTTGCATATCGTATAGAATGGAAAGATCAGGTCTTAAGTAATCATTTCACTGAAGATACCAATTCAAAAAATGCTTTGTTCTATGGAGAACTGACTTATGATGAAAATGGCAATTTAAAACAATCCGGAAATATGGATGTGACAGAATTCAGCTTTTTATCGCTCTATGATTTTTATACTTTGGATGGTATTGTCTCTGAGTTGATGAATGATCCAGATCAAGATGTGAAATTAAATCCTCCTACGAATTTAAAAGTGACCTTATTTATTCCCAAAGAAACGAAAGCCGGAGGATTGGTCTATACCTCTGTGTACAATGATTCGGTATGGGTACCATTTGTTCTGTTGGCCTTTGTGATAAGTGCTTTTATTATCGGTGTATATTTATTCCTTGTTTCCTGGAAGACATTGGCAAAGACACAGTTATTGAAAACGATTCTTTCCTGGAAAGCGGAATTTAATATCTTCTTTTTTGGTACGTTGACCATTTTGATTGTCTCTATTTGTATTTATATTATGGGAGTGACCATTAACGATATTCTATTGCCGGCCATGGTACGCTATGGTCTTCCGGCTGCCGGAGTATGGGTCAATGTCATCAATTTCAGTTTGTTCTTTTTATCTTTATTTTTTATCGGTATTGATATTTACTATGTAAAATACTCTTTGTGTTCCGGTTTCGTGCGTTTCTTAAAAGAAGATACATGGATAGGAAATCGCATCGTCGAACTATATGCGGGCATCAAGGATCTTTCAAATTATGATTTAGATCAAAAAATTAAAAACTTGATTCTAAAAGGTGTTTTATTGAACACAGCCCTGATGTTTCTATGTGCTTTATTCTGGGGATGGCTGCTTGTATTGATCTATGGTGTGGTGTCCTATATATTCCTTTTACATCAGGCTCAACGTATCGTCAAAGAATACGA
The DNA here is from genome assembly GCF_036552745.1 of Faecalicoccus sp. Lineage (NCBI taxonomy): Bacteria > Bacillati > Bacillota > Erysipelotrichia > Erysipelotrichales > Erysipelotrichaceae > Faecalicoccus > Faecalicoccus sp. The sequence goes on along the minus strand of NZ_JAXKBY010000117.1, from coordinate 3,879 downwards.
TAAATTGTTGGTGCGGTTAGATCGAATTGCGCAGGGTGATTTTAAAGTGGATAAGCAATATCAAACTTCTATTCTGCCATCCCTGCAGGAAAAACTAGATACGGTACAGGAAGACTTTGAAGAAGCTGTCAAAGAAAGAGTGCGTTCACAAAACTTACGAACAGAACTGATCACCAATGTATCTCATGATTTAAAAACGCCTTTAACGGGAATAAAGAATTATCTTGAATTATTAAATGATCCACAGTTAAGTACAGAAGATAAAGAAGAATATCTGGTTCGTCTAAATCAATATACCGATCGATTAAGTAAATTGATTGAAGATCTCTTTGAAGTTTCCAAAGCAAATTCCGGAAACATCAATTTAGAAACACAGAATGTAGATATTGTTTCCCTGGTGGAACAAGTAGTAGTGGAAAATGAAACAATGTTAGAGAAAAAGGGATTGTCATCCGTTATACGTAAACCACAGGAGCCTGTCATTTGTCTTCTGGATGGCAATAAAACAGTGCGTATCTTTGAAAATTTATTGTCGAATGTGGCAAAGTATGCATTGGAGAATACACGTGTTTTTGTGACGATAGAAAAGAATCAGGATCAAGTAGTTGATATTACGATTCAAAATATTTCCAAGACACCACTGGATTTTGATCCCCAAGATATCACAGAGCGGTTTGCTCGGGCAGATCAGTCACGTCATGAAGAAGGCAGCGGCTTAGGTCTTGCGATCGTCAAAAGCTTCTGCGAGATTCAAAATGGCAGCTTTACGGTACAACTCGATGGGGATGTGTTTAAGGCTATTGTAAGCTTTTCGGTAAAATAATGAATGATAGAAGTATGTTTGAGCTTTCGTTTAGACATACTTTTTTTTTAGATTGTTTGAAAAGAAAAGCCTTGTTGACAAACATCAGTTTGATATTTATCATTAATATACAAAATATTGTATATTTTACCTGTCTTAATGTGAAGGATTGATTTAATGAATAAGATAATTACTTATGCGAAGAAAACGATGTTAGCCATAAAGAATCCATATGGAAGTGTAGTTAGAGTTTTTCCTAATGCACTTAATGCGTTTGAAAATAGCGAGAATGTTCTGTTTTTGGGGGTAAAAGATCATTCATCAATTCCTCATAAACTTGTTCATTTACTTGAAAGTAATAATATGATCTTACACACAATTGATTCTTGTTCGTTGGGAGGACGAGCCATTGATTATAGATTGTTTCATCCTATTCATGGCGGATATATGACTGGGTCAAGCAGCGGAACTGCTCTAAACGTTTTTTTAGGAATAAATGATATAGGTGTTGGTACAGATGGCGGAGGGTCTGTTTTAGCTCCGGCATTGTCTTTGAACCTTTTTGGTTTTATCAGCCCTTTGATTGAGTGGGAATATATGGAAGGATTTAGAAAACAATCAACAGATGGAATTTCTTTTGTACCTTCTATAGGATTTATATCCAAAGATTTACAGCTAATTCTTGATGCAATCTCATTAACGTTACAGACGGATCCAAAAAATCATAATAGAATAGATATTTTCGAAGTGAATAAAGAAATAAATTATAATGATCGAAAAACTTGTATGAATTATCTACAAGAGCAGCTTTCCAAATATGATGTGGTGGTCGAATACAATAGGAATATTGATGTTTTCGGGAAAGGGGATTCCATTTATGGACATTATGATTTAATAACGCAAGAAGAACAAAAGAAATCCAATAAAGGGCTTTTAAGGGTAGCAAATATGGTAGGCGCTACGGCATTAGCAATTCCATCTAACGAATTATCTAGTGGCTATGTCCTTTTTTGTAAGTCTGATTTGGCGAGTATAAGAAAAATGTTGTCAATAGCACCGAAATATTGTCAAAAAGAGGATGAGATGACAAAAAAGTATTTTGGTAATATAGATATGTATTTTGATGAAGGTTACTTTAATAGAAAGGTCTGATGTAAGTGAAAAACTATCAAACGTTGTTATATAGTAAAAATGGATATTCGTCAATGTGTTTGGCAAACATGATACTCTCTATTCAGCAGGGAGAAAGAATACCCACTGTTCAGGAATTCAGTGTAAAAATTGGATTGGCAAGAGGAACTATACAAAACGCTTTGAAATTTTTAATTGACCAAAATGCTATAGAATTAGAGTCAAGAGGGCATTTAGGAACTTTTTTAAAAAAGAAGAATATGCGCGCTTTATTTGGATTTGCCGGTATTGATTCGATTGTGGGAGTTATGCCTTTACCGTATTCAAAACGTTATGAGGGATTGGCAACCGGTTTAATTACAGGTTTAGAAAATCAATATGACATTCCAATGTCTTTAGCATATATGCGTGGAGCACAAAACAGAATAGCTATGTTAATGGATGGGCGTTATGATTTTGCGATAGTATCTCAATATGCTGCACAAGGGATTATTAAAAATGATAAAGCTAAAATTAGCATTGTGAAATCGTTTGGCAGGCATTCTTATTTATCGAATCATATCTTACTTTTACACGATAAGACTGCAAATGGTATAAAAGATGGTATGCGGATAGGTGTAGACAAAGACTCAGTAGATCAGATGAAATTAACAGAAAAAGTTTGTAAAAGCTATTCTGTTGAATTTGTCCCTATGAATTATAATAATGTTATTGATTTTGTCGTAAAGGGTAAAGTGGATGCCGCCATTTGGAATGAGGATGAACTTCAAGATAAAGCGCTAGATATAAATTACATTGAGGTGAATTCGGATCATCAAGCAGATACAGAAGCGGTTTTAGTAGTTAAAAGAGAGAATGAAACAATGTTCCGGTTGTTGGATGAGATTATTTCGGTTGAAACGGTACTGGATACACAAAGACTGGTGATGGAAGATAAAATTTCTCCGAGTTATTAAGACGTACTTTCTGAGTGCGTTTTTTATTATTTTCAAAATACAAAATTTTGGTTGAATATAAATATCAAGTATGCTAATATTCAAATGTACAAAATATTGTATATTCATTGACCAAAATTTTGTATAATGGAGGATCTATGCTAAGTGAGAGAATTGAAATTTTAAAAGAAGCGGATGTAATTAATGAAAAAACAAGCTTGTATGTACTAAGTGTTATCGAACAATTAGAAGATGAATTTAATGAGAAGGAGCAGATTTTAGAAATGTTTACTACGCATCTAGCGATGTGTGTACAAAGAGTTTTAAATCACGAGGAAGTGGAAAAATTGGATGATTCACTATGGAAGCAAGTTGAAGAGTCTAGTGGGTATGAAGAAGCTAATAAATTACTTCAGAAATTATTAATAAATGCACCATGTGAAATACCAGAGTCAGAGAAAAGATTCTTATTGATGCATTTATGTAATTTATACCAATGACAAAGGAGGAGAATAAAATGAAAATTGTAGTTGGTGGACAGATTAACAAGAAGGAGATTGCAGAGTTTACAAAACAATATCTGCAAGATTCAAGTGAGGTTGATGTTAAAGGTGATCTAGAAGCTGTAAACGCTGTAAAGAAAGGGGAATATGACTATTATATTGGCGCTTGTAACACCGGTGGCGGTGGTGCGTTAGCTATGGCAATGGCTCTATTGGGAAAAAATAAATGCCAGACAATTAGTATGCCAGGTAAAATCTTTTCGGATGCCGATATTAAAGCAGCTGTAGAAGAAGGGAAAATTGCTTTTGGTTTTACAGCCCAACATGCAGAAAAAGTATTGCCGGTATTATTGGATGCATTGAAAGAAAACGCTATACCCACAGTTTGGTGATTTAGCCATAATTCAGCATTAAAAAGAAACCTCAAATAAAGCATCTGTTGCAATCTGCCGGATAAAAAAGTAATGAATAGAGTACTTCAACTTCTTTAAGACATAGACAAGTATTT